>CAIYOV010000286.1 GCA_903927935.1 uncultured Bacteroidota bacterium
GATTATTGACGATGATCCGTATTTTATTCGATTACAGGTTCATCAAATCCGCATGGCAGGGTTTAATACGTTCGAGGCTGAAAATGTAAGCCAGGCGCTTAAAATTTTGGAGCGCGAAATAATTCATGTAGTACTTAGCGATGTGCAGCTACCTGATGGTAACGGAGTAGAACTGGTGTCCATTATTAAGGCATCCCACCCGTCTATTGAAATTATAGCTCTAACCGGTCAGGGCCGTATAAGTGACGGAGTGCTGGCCATTAAAAACGGGGCATTTAATTATCTCGAGAAAGATTTAGATGCCATGCGCCTGATACCCCTACTAAACCAGGCTGCCCAAAAGGCCCTGTTGCAATTCCAAATTGTCCGCATAGATGATGAGCTAAGAACTCGTTTCAGCAGTATAAGCAGAAAAGAAAATATTGTAGGTCAAAACATTAAAAAAATAGAAAAGGCCAGCGAAATATTAAATGCCATTAATTCATCTTTCCGAAGGTCTGTTCTGGAATTAGTCCTTAATAAACCCGCCCTTACCGTTACCGAAATTCACAGAACATTTAATTTGCCGCAATCCGTTATCTCGCAACACCTGAAAATATTAAGAGATGCAGGTATTGTAACCGATACCCGTTCGGGGAAAAATGTTTTGTATTCTGCCAATTATACCGGTATTGAAAAAGTCATTGCTTTTATTGAGCATCTTGTTACCAAAGAGTAACTCTGTTAGCACACTCCAAGCGCAACTATTACCCCCGTTAATATATGCAAAATATGCATGGTCAAGAAAAAAGGGGAGAAATTAAAGAAGTAACAACTGCGGCTTAGCTAAAAATAAAACCTCGATTGCGTATGTGCTCAATCGAGGTTTTATTTATTAGAGTATGCAGATAATTCATACTATTGAAATAGTTGCAGCGCCTATCACTGAGTTGATAATGCTTATGCTGTTACTGTTCTATTATGCTTGGCTTACACTTAGCGGATTAAATCTGCCTTTGCTCCGGTTATCATTTTCAAATAGTTCAGACCATTTAAATATCTGACCGAGGCGTTCTCTGTTTACTGAATAATATCGCTTTTTACCATCAGTCTCAACTTTAACTAATACAGCTCTACGTAACAAACTTAAATTTTGCGAAGCTATAGCCTGAGGTAATTTCAGTTCTGAGCAAATATCAGTAACACATTGTGGCCCGTTCTGTATCAGCAACCTTATTATTTGCTGACGGACTTTGTTGGTCAGCTGCTTTAACACAAAATTGCTACGGTATACATTCGCAATATGCTGTAAGGGATCTTTTGTAACTACTGCGGCAATGCTGTCTGTGTTTTCTTGCATACTTTAAATTTTGGGTTTATAAATGGTATAGCCTGACAACGTTTGAGTGTTTAATGTATTCGCTGAAATGCTATGCAAAACTAGGCATTGGGTTATTGCATGTATTGAGTACTTGTACTCAATTTTTGAAAATTCAAAAAAAAGAGGTGTAGTAAATCTCCCCTCTGTAAATATACCGGTAACTATTGCCAATGCTCTTTATCTATTTCAAAATATACCCACCGGGTAGGGGAGAAGCTGAGCATAAAATGGTGTATGCGCCATTTTATGTGGTATGAAAATAATTGTAAAAATGAGTACTTCTACCCAACCCAACTGGCAGGCTTATTACGTAAAATTGCTGTAAAGTATTATATGGTTGCTCCGACTGTACTATTAAATTTTCCGAAATTAGTCGCAATCTGGTTGGCTAAGTTGGTTCCGCGGGCTAAAGACAAATATCTGGAGCTTGAAAAAAAAGTGGAGTTTTATGAATCCATTCTAAATAACCTGCCTAACGATCTGGTTGTATTCGATTGCAACCATAAATACCTTTTCCTTAACTCAATGGCTATTCGTGACGAAAATATTAGAAAATTTGTTTTACATAAAACTGACTTTGATTACTGTAAGTTTAAGGGTATAAGCGAAGAATTTGCACAAAAAAGAGATGATAAATTCAAGACTGTTTTGCAATCGAAACAGCCTTACACCTTTGAGGAGATGAAACAAAATAACGGCTCTATTGAGGCTGTCAGAAGAACATTTCAGCCGGTGCTGGATAATTGCGGTGAAGTAAAATATATGCTGGGGTACGGTATGGATATTACGTCACTTCGAAACTCTGAAAGTCAACTGCAGGAAAAAGTAAAGGAACTGAATAACATACTCGATCATTCGTTTACCGCAGTAGCCAAACTGGATAGTAACGGGCGCATTCTTGACTGGAATAACACAGCCGAGCAGATAACAGGCTTTAGTAAAAAAGAAATGTTCAGCGTTAATTTTACCGACCGTTTAATGCCTCGGCTTCGACCAAGCAATGCATTGAAAATTATAAGTGGTATTGAGGAATTTGTGCAGAACGAATTGATAGGGAAAAAGATAGATGTAAGGTTATGTGCAAAAGACGGCAAACTGTTCCAGGCTCAATTACTGATTCAAGCGTATAAGGTTGGAAAGAAAACCTTTTATGCCGCATTCTTTATAGATACTACCCAGCAAAAAGAACAGGAAAGGGAAGTAAAAAAAATAGCCTCACTACCCGAAGAAAGTCCGAACCCGATTCTGCGTTTGGATTACCGCAACAACTCGGTTACCTATTTTAATAATGCTTATAGCGCTATTACTAAAGGAGGTAATGATATGAACGACTCTATACTGCAACAGATCAAAGATGTAATTGACGTGGCCGTTAAATATGAAAGACCCGAACAGTCGGAATTTGCCTTCAAAAACCGTTGCTATTCAGTGAATGTGTCTCCCAATATTGCACTGGGCTATGTCAATATCTACTGTACAGATATTACCGACAGAAAGAACAACGAACAAACAATTAAAGACATTAACGAGAATCTTTCGAAGCAGGTAGAAAGCCGAACTTCTGAACTAAAAGATTCAAATATGAATCTCGAAAATTTTGCGTATTCCGTTTCGCATGATTTACGTGCTCCACTCAGACATGTATCTGCCTATTCTTCTCTTTTAAAAAAGGCCATTGATGAGAACCACAATGAAGAAGCCCAAGTGTTTTTTCAGAACATTACATCAGCTACCCAAAAAATGGATAAACAGATTGAAGGTCTGCTTCAGTTTTCGCGTTTTGGAACATCTTCGATTAAGCTGAGCACCATCAGTATTAAGGAAAGATTTGAAAAGGCTTTTTCAATGTACATTTCTTTACACCAACCTATAACTTTCAAGTTTACCAATAACACTTCGGCCATAGTTAAAGCCGACCCTGCCCTGCTAGATACCGTGCTCGAAAATATTCTTTCAAATGCTATCAAATATTCTGTACCCACCCGGAATGTGGAGATTGAAATTGAGGAGAAATACCTGGAACACGAGTACCTGTTTGTTGTTAAAGATAAGGGAATTGGATTTGACATGAAATACTATGACAAAATTTTTGGATTGTTTCAGCGGCTGCACAGTGAGAATACTGTGGAAGGGCTGGGCATTGGGCTATCGCATGTAAAGCGCATAATCGACCGCCACGGTGGTCGCATTTGGGCAGAAAGCGTGCCTAACGGTGGTACCAATTTTTTCTTTACTATACCTAAATAAAAATATTATGAATGGTCCCTTGTTTATTGTAGAAGACGATGCTTTTGATGCAGACCTGATAAAACAGGCATTACGCAATTCAGAAGCCATTAATGAAATCGTGCATTTTAACAGCGGTATTGAGTTTTTAGAAAAAATGGAGGAGTTTATTGCCAATAACAACAGTTCTCTTATGCCCAAGGCCATTTTTCTTGATATAAAAATGCCGGTCATCAGCGGGTTTGAGATTCTTAAAAAAATTAAGGAGAGAGCAGAAACAAAATCGATACCGGTCATACTGGTATCGTCATCGCAGCAGGATAGTGATTTAGAGGAAGGTTACCGGCTGGGAGCCAACTCGTTTGTGGTGAAACCAATTGGATTTGATAAATTTTTCGAATCCATTTCTAAACTGGGATACTACTGGGGCAATTTAAACAAGACAGCCGGACAAAATTGATTAGCGGGGCGCATATGCGAACCCGAAACATTCCTAAATAAAGCAACAGAATATGAGTTTAGAAGAACAAAAAAAAACAATCGCTTATCGCATCAAACGCATACGTGAAATTAAAGGGCTCAAGCAGTCAGCTGTGGCAGAGGAATTTGGCACCACCCAGCAATCTTACTCACATTTTGAGAGCGGCATAAACGACCTGCATATAAGCACGCTTCTTAAAATCTGCAAAGTTTTGAATGTCGATCCATGTTATGTCCTTTCTCGTAATATTTCAATCACTGATGAATCGATGGAACAATTTAAAGAGGATTCGTATTACAACATGATGGAAGAAGTGAAAAGACTGAGAAATAAGGAAGTCATATACAAATCAATTATTTTGGGACGAATCCCTGCAACAACATCTTAAAAGAATCAACCACTATGCCAATTGACCTTTGTGTTAAGACAACTTCGAAATAATATACTCCAGAATAATAAGGTATCTCGTACCCCGTATAGTTCCCCCCAATAGAAATAGCAGGCTCTGAGGCAGTTGATACAAGAGCCACGTCTCTTTGAAATTTCTATGTGCATCTCATCGATATCCGATTTGGCGGGGCAAATTTTAATAAGCTTTTTTTATAAACTAATAAGCTATAAGTGCGGGTATATGCTACATCGGTCAATGCAAATGGTATAGCTATAAATGCACGTGACGAAACACATTCTAGAGCTTAAGATTTTTACCACAGATCCGATTGTTACTCGTTTATGAGTACAAATACCCATTGACAACGCGTGAAATCAGCGTAGCTTTGTAACGTAAAGTGTGGCTGTATGAATAGTCCGGAAATTCGGCAGCAAACACATCATTGTAATCAATAAATCGTAAACTATGATATTAATATCTTCCCTCATTTTTAATGCCGAATTACTGATTGTTGAAGATGAGGAAAGCGAAGCGGAACTGTGCGCTAAAGCCCTCAGCGCATGCAGCTATGGCAAAAGAGTTTGTTTTTTAAAAAACGGGCAGGAATTGCTAGACTATCTGAATTGTGTAGGTAAATACAAAGAGCGCTCAGTAGCAAATAATTATTTAATTAAGTTGGTTTTACTGGATATACACATGCCTGTTTTAAGCGGATTAGAGGCTCTGAAGGTTGTAAAATCAAACGATACGCTCAAGCATGTTCCAATTGTAATGCTCGCCAACACGCAGACTCCTGAAGATATTACTCAAAGCTACCACTTGGGTGCGAACAGTTTTATTTTCAAATCTATCGATTTTAAACAATTTAAAGCCGATATAGATGTGCTGTTAGATTATTGGTTTATCTACAACCAAACTGTTTCCTGTATTTGACATTTAAACTGCCTCCCCCTTTCTTTATAGTTAACCACGCAACGGTCTGTTTGTAGCTTACTATTACAACATAATGATATAATGATATTCGCGAATTTAATAAAAACCTCTGTGCCTTTGGCAGGCTTGGTTCGGCTACCCCTTTCAAAAAACCGGGTAAGACTAAATACCTGAATACAGTAAAGTGAATACTGCGTGATTTAGGGGGTCAAATGGCGCTTGCAAGAATCAATTATATTTTCAGAAATAAGTATAAATAACTGTTTAGCCGTGGATTTGTTTCTCATAGTGTTCAGTAGTTCTGCAAATTGCTCTTTGCTGATTAAATCTTGCCTGGTACAACCCGGATCCAGACATAGGAAAGCCATACTGAATGAGGCAAATGTCCTTTCCGAAATAGGTTTTATATATAATGTGGTGAAATTATCGTGACGCACATCACGTGCAATTTTATCGTGCATATGCAACAGCACTTCTTTTTTCCCCTCATGTATTGCCAAAAACTCGCCTTTGTAATAAAGCATACAACCGGTTACATCTTTCTCTGCATTATTCTTTCGGGCGGTCGCTACAATTTCAAGTAAGCCTTCCTGATCTAACCCGCGCGATGCCATAGAATGAAAAATAATCTCGTGCATTTAATTGGTTATTAATAATTAAGTATATAAAGATTATAATATGGTTTTTGACTTCCTAATGGTTTTTTAAAAATGAGTACAAGTACTCATATGGATAGCAAAAAAATTACCACAACTTTGTAGTTCATGTATGGGTTTTTTTTTAGGTAATACATGCCGCACCGAAAGGTGCGGCTTTTTTATTTGCGCTAACTGTTTAATGTAATAAGATAACGGAGGTGTAAAGAATCCCCTGCTGTAATTTTGAGTACTTCTACCTATTTTATGGTTCACAAAAAAGAACCAGTTTTGTTCATCAAATATTTTTGAAGCCATGCAGAAAAACACAACCAAGAGAGATTCAATTTTTTTCATATAGGGTTTGTTAGTAATGTCAAGGGTCGCACCGAAAGGTGCGACCTTTTTATTTGTTGGTTACCCCCAATCACCCGGGCCAGCTAGGCTCACATAAAGTCAGGTAATACTAAAGTAAACTAAATTTGTGCTGGCCCGTGGCATCAGCCAAATGGCTGCTCACCCGGGGCAAGTGGTGCATCGTACCGGCCACATATCTTACGGCACCGCTCATTTGGCGCAGGCTAATTTGCACTTTGATGCTGATGCGGCCCATTTGTGCCTGCTAATGGCACAAATGGATGGCGGAATGGCACACCCCGGTTGTGCCACTAGCCATATGAGCCACACCGCCAGCTAAGCGGGTATGGCGAGGTTCTTAGTAGCATTGTTACCCCCAAATAACCGACAATACACTTCATTTAACGCGGCTTGCACAATTTAAAAAAATACAAATACTTCATTTTTTCTGGCTTTTTGCTCAATAATCAGAAAACGACATGAGTACTTGTACTCATTTTTTAAATTAGATTCTTTTGCATGCAACACGGTAGCCGCTAAAACGTATTACTGGTTATGATTATCGTCATATCGATAATCCCTCATTTTTAACCCGAATAATAGAATTCTACCCTTACTTATGAAAAAGTTATTACTGCAAATTTTCCTATCAATAGGCCTTTTTTACTCTGTTTTTGCTCAAAATGTAGGCATTGGCGAACCAAACCCGGCAAATAAGCTATCGGTAAAGGGCAATATGAGTATAGGAGAAACCTATTCTATTATAGCTGCACCTGCGGGTAGCCTTGTAGTTGAAAAGAGCCTGGGTATTGGAACTTCAATCCCCGACAGTAACGCAGTTTTAGATATAGTATCCGGCAGTAAGGGGGTGTTTTTACCGCGAGTTAGCCGCGCACAGCGCTTGGCTATTAGTCACCCAACCAAGGGATTAATGTTGTTCGATACCGATTCGAATACCCTGTTTTTTCATGATGGAACCAACTGGTTTAACTTTCCGGCCGTTGATTTAGTGCACAATACCGTAGTGGGTATTACCAATAATCTGGTAGGGCCAACAGGTGCCGAAGGGCAGGGTTATGGCTCTACTTCGGTTACTGCCACCAGTTTAGGAACGGGAACCAAGGTGATTGTTACCCAGGTAAATCAGGCTTACCAGCCCGATGACCGAGTACGTGTTTCGGCCAGTGCAAATAATTACATGGAGGGAACTATCCTTAGCTATTCAGGCACTACTTTAACGGTTAACATAACACGGGTAGTGGGCAGCGGCAGTTATAGCACCTGGTTTATCGGCTTAATTGGCGACCAGGGGGCTACCGGGGCAACCGGCCCGGCAGGTGCCATGGGACCAGCCGGAGTTGACGGAATCAGCGGATTGGATGGTAATAGATGGACCATGGGCTCCGGTGTACCACTCTCAGCACCCGGCCATGTCAACGATTTTTATATTGATACCACCACCAGCAACTATTATCTTAAAACGGCTTCAAGTACCTGGACCTATCTGGGTAAGTTTAACGGCAGCATTGGGCCGCAAGGCATAGCGGGTGTTACCGGTGCTCAGGGTATTAATGGGGTAACCGGCCCGGCAGGAGCTACCGGGGCAACCGGTTTTGCAGGAACTAATGGAACTGCAGGTACAGCCGGAATCAACGGCAGTAATGGGGTAGCAGGTGCCACAGGCCCAACCGGGGCAACAGGCACTGCTGGAACCAACGGCACCGGAGGCGACCATTACGCTACTACTTCAGCAACCAGCATGTCTCTTACTGACGATCATAACAGAACTTTTACCATTGGTACGGGCTTGGCATACACACCCGGGCAATATGTAATAGTTGCGTACAGTTCTACCCAACATATGACAGGCGAAGTAATGGCATACAACTCTGTAACCGGGGTAATGACAGTATCTATGACCCATGATGATGGCTCCGGAACCTTTTTAAACTGGAGTGTAAATTTAACAGGCGCTGTAGGAACGGTAGGAGCTGTCGGCTCTACAGGAGCTAATGGCACAAACGGAACGGATGGTGCAGCGGGTTCACAAGGTATTCAGGGCCCAATAGGACCTACCGGATTACCAGGAACTAATGGCACAAACGGAACGAATGGTGCAGCAGGCTCGCAAGGTACACAAGGGATAGCCGGTGCTAACGGAGATATTTATGCCACTACATCAAGTACGAGTAACTCAATTGGTACTGGTTCTAAAACATTTACCGTAGCGGCCGGCTTAGACTATACTATAGGGCAACCGGTAATTATTGCCAATACCTCTGCTAATACAATGTCAGGCACTGTAGCTTCTTACAATGCTTCAACAGGTGTGCTCGTAGTAAATGTTACTTCTACTTCGGGTTCAGGTACAAAAACTTCCTGGTCAATCAACCTGAATGGTATAACAGGTCCTGCAGGTGCGGCAGGAACAAATGGAGCCACAGGAGCTACCGGTCCAACAGGTGCTAATGGTACGAACGGAACAAATGGAGTAACAGGATCACAGGGTATTCAGGGTGTAACAGGCCCCACTGGTTCGACAAGTGCTAATGGTACGAACGGAACAAATGGAGTAACAGGATCACAGGGTATTCAGGGTGTAACAGGCCCCACTGGTCCGACAGGTGCTAATGGTACGAACGGAACGAATGGAGTAACAGGATCACAGGGTATTCAGGGTGTAACAGGCCCCACTGGTTCGACAGGTGCTAATGGTACGAACGGAACAAATGGAGTAACAGGATCACAGGGTATTCAGGGTGTAACAGGCCCCACTGGTACGAACGGAACAAATGGAGTAACAGGATCTCAGGGTAATCAGGGTGTAACAGGCCCCACTGGTCCGACAGGTGCTAATGGTACGAACGGAACCAATGGAGTAGCAGGATCTCAGGGTATTCAGGGTGTAACAGGCCCCACTGGTCCGACAGGTGCTAATGGTACGAACGGAACAAATGGAGTAGCA
>CAIYOV010000287.1 GCA_903927935.1 uncultured Bacteroidota bacterium
CTTTACTCAGAGACCTTGCTAAGCACAGGCGTGGGGGGCTTTTAACAGGCTCGATTTTCATGGTTATTTTTCTTACTTCTAACGGAGTAATGGCAATGATGAGTTCATTTGATAAATCATATGACCACTACAAAAAAAGGAATGCCATTCACAGTCGATATATAGCACTGAAAATTACCTTCCTCCTGATTATTCTTTTCATTTTTTCATTAGCGCTCATCATTTTAGGGCAGGATATACTGGCGTTCCTGTTTGATGTGCTGAGCATTAAAAGCAAATTCAATCATCTTCTATTTAATTTACTTCGTTACGTTTTGATTCTACTCATGCTTTTCTTTGGAATTTCGCTCATCTATTATTACGGGCCTGCCACTAAAAAGAAGTATAAATTTATTTCTACCGGTGCCACTGTTGCTACAATTCTTTCCATTTTTGTATCAATCGGCTTTTCTTACTGGGTAAGTAACTTTAATAAACTCAATGTGATTTTTGGTTCAATTGGTACTATCATGCTGCTGATGATATGGCTCAACCTAAATGCTTTTGTCCTGCTGATTGGGTATGAAATAAACGCCAGCATCTATTACAACAAAACACTACGAACCAAGGAACTTGATTTGAATAAGATTCTGACAAGAAAGTAATTCAGATACGGTAACCAATAAAATAGTCGTCAAAAGTTAGCTTGTCTAGGAGATAATAAAAGATCTATTTCTCAATGAAAAGATCCGAAAGATCTATTCCCAATGCTTGGGTTATGTCGTAAATCTCAGTCATATATGGGTCAGCTTCTCCAATTTCAATCTGGGCTAAATAAGAAGCTGTTAGACCTGTAAGAACAGCTAACTGTTCAAGACTCATACGTTTCTTTTCGCGGAATGAACGTATTTTCTTGCCTGCCTTAATAATGTCCTCATGTTCCGGAGTAGGATTGCTTACTTCTTTAGCGTGTGTTCTTTCCAGCCTTCTTTTATCATAAATATCACCAATGTATTTCAGGATACGTTCCTTTTCTTCTTTCATAGCTTAAGTTGTTTCCCGAAATCAGATAATCACTCCGTCTTTCATTTGCACTTTTCGGTCAGCCATATCAGCTAATTCTTCGTTATGCGTAACGATGATAAAGGTCTGATTCAGTTTGTCGCGTAATTCAAAAAATAATTTGTGTAAGTCACGGGCATTGTTGGTATCGAGGTTTCCGGAAGGTTCATCTGCCATTATTAAAGCAGGATTGTTAATTAAAGCTCGTGCAACTGCAACACGCTGTTGTTCACCGCCAGAAAGCTCTGTTGGCTTGTGGTTGGCACGATGAGAAAGATTTAGCAACGCAAGCAACTCCATCGCTCTGATTTCACTTTCCTTTTTTGACTTACCTCCAATAAAAGCAGGGATGCAAATGTTTTCGACTGCAGTAAACTCAGGCAGCAGGTGATGAAACTGAAAAATAAATCCGATTGATTTGTTGCGGAAAGCTGAAAGGGCTTTCTCATTATGCTTAAAAACTTCTTTGTCTTCAATCTTTACAACACCGGTATCCGGTTTGTCGAGTGTTCCTATAATGTGCAGCAGAGTTGATTTGCCTGCACCCGAAGGACCAACGAGAGAAACAATTTCGCCTTTCTTCACCTGCAGCGACACACCTTTCAGCACTTCCAGCGTTCCGTATTTCTTATGAATATTAGTGGCTTCTAAAATCATCGGGCTAATGTAAATGCAATTTGCTAATCTGCTAATTCAAATCATATAATCTCTTGTTGTGTATTCATTGCCAAAGTTTATTTTCGTGCCGCTTACTTAAAATCCACAACAAATAATTATATGAACTTACACGAGTATCAGGCAAAAGAATTGATGAAGAAAAACGGTGCATCTATTCAGGAAGGAATTGTTGCTGAAACACCGGAGCAGGCTGTTGCTGCTGCGCAGAAGTTGAAAGAACTTTACAACAGCGACTGGGTAGTGGTAAAGAGTCAGATACATGCCGGTGGTCGTGGTAAGGGTAAAATTGCAGGCACTGAACAAAATGGTGTTGCATTGGCTAAGAATCATGATGCAGTAAAAACAATTGCTACTAATATTTTAGGCGGAACACTTGTAACTAAGCAAACCGGTCCTCACGGAAGAGTGGTGAATAAGATTTTAATAGCACAGGATGTTTACTATCCGGGTGAGTCACCTACTAAAGAATTTTATTTTTCTATTCTGCTCGACCGTGCCAAGGGAAAGAATGTGATTATTTATTCTACTGAAGGGGGAATGGATATTGAAGAAGTAGCAGAGCATACACCGGATAAAGTTTTGAAAGAATGGGTAGACCCGAAAGTTGGTTTGCAGGATTTTCAATGTCGCAAGATTGCTTTCAATCTTGGTTTGAGCGGTAATGCATTTAAGGAAATGGGAAAGTTTACGAGAGCGGTTTACAACACTTACATTAATGCTGATGCTGCGATGGTGGAAATCAACCCTTGCTTAAAGACTTCTGATAACAAGATTATTGCAGTGGACGGAAAGATATCTTTAGATGACAACGCACTTTACCGTCACAAAGATTTAGAAACGCTGCGCGATTTGAATGAAGAAGACCCGACAGAGGTTGAAGCAAGTGCTGCAGATTTAAATTACGTGAAATTAGATGGCAATGTTGGCTGTATGGTGAATGGTGCTGGCCTTGCCATGGCAACTATGGATATTATTAAACTAAGCGGTGGCGACCCTGCTAACTTTCTTGATGTGGGCGGAACAGCCAATGCCGAGCGCGTTGAAAAAGCTTTCCGTATAATTCTTAAAGACCCGAATGTAAAAGCAATTCTTGTAAACATTTTCGGTGGTATTGTTCGTTGCGACCGTGTGGCTCAGGGAATTGTAGATGCTTACAAATCAATAGGCAACATACCGGTGCCAATTATTGTTCGTTTACAGGGAACCAATGCTGCTGAAGCAAAGAAACTGATTGATGAATCAGGTCTGAAAGTTCGTTCGGCTATTCTGTTGAAAGAAGCAGCTGAAGAAGTGAAGAAAGCTTTGGCGTAATTTCTAAAGTGAAACTTTCACTTTATCCATATCAATTACAATTCAAATTTCCTTTTCGTATTGCACATGGTATGCGCACGCACACCAATGTTGTTTATGTAAAACTGGAACATGAAGGCTTTACCGGTTGGGGTGAAGCCACACTTCCACCTTACTTACCCGAAACACAAAAATCAGTTTCCGAATTTCTTCGTGAGTTCAACAAAAGCATTTCTTCTAATACGATTGATGATTGGTTTGAAAAACTGAAACCGGTTCAAACAAACATGAGTGCGAAGGCGGCACTGGATATGGCATTGTGGAACCTAAAAGCACAAGTTGAAAACAAAACGATAGGAGAGTTGCTTAGAATAAAAGAGAAAGAGTTCCCCTTGGGAACTTATACCATCGGGGTTTCTTCTTTAGATGAAATGAAAACTAAAGTAGAAGAGGCGAATAAAGCGGGTTTTGAAATCTTCAAGATAAAGTTGAATGGAGAGAACGATGGTGAAGTGATTCGCGACTTCAAAAGTTTGTCGAATAAGAAATTTGCTGTAGATGTAAATCAGGGTTGGAATGATCCGGAAGAAGTATGTTCTAAAATAATGTGGCTTGCGGGAGAAAAATGTTTGTTAGTAGAACAACCATTGCCAAAGAATAAGAATAGTGAAATGGCATTAATCAAGGGCAAGTGCCCTTTGCCTTTGTATGCCGATGAAAGTTGTCAGCGGTTGAGCGATATTGAACGTTTGAAAGGTTCTTTTGACGGCATCAATATTAAGCTGATGAAGTGCGGTGGAATCACTGAAGCATATCAAATGATTTTAAAAGCGCGTGAACTGGATATGAAAGTGCTTATCGGTTGTATGAGCGAGTCATCTGTTGGCTGTACAGCAGCAGCATACTTAACACCTCTTGCTGACTATGCTGATTTAGACGGGCCTTATCTAATATCAAATGACCCTTTCAGCGGAATGAAAATTAAGGAAGGAAGAATTGAGTTGAATCCTTTAGTGCAAACGATGCAACTCTGAAAAGTTATGTCATGCTGAGCGGAGTCGAAGCATTTTCTGCGCAAAGCCCTTCGACTACGCTCAGGGTGACTAACCGGTAATCTTCTTTATCAATCCCTGTAACACAGTTCCCGGACCAACTTCAATAAACTCGGTAGCGCCATCAGTTACCATTTGTTTTACTGATTGTGTCCACCGCACCGGTGAGGTGAGTTGAGCGATTAAGTTTTCTTTTATTACATCAGGATTCGTTTCCGCTTTGGCAGAAACGTTTTGATAAATAGCACAAACCGGTGTATTGAAAGTTGTCTGATAAATAGCCTCTGCTAATTCTTTGCGTGCCGGTTCCATTAATGGAGAATGGAAAGCACCACCCACCGGTAGCTTAATAGCTCTTCGCACACCTGCTTCTTTTAGTTTCTCTATAGCCACATCAATCCCGTGTATGCTTCCTGAAATTACCAACTGCCCCGGTGCATTGTAATTGGCCGCAACAACCACCTCATCTTTTATCTCTGCACAAATATTTTCAACTTGTTCTTCGCTTGTATAGCCAACAACAGCAGCCATTGTAGAAGGAACTAACTCACATGCATGCTGCATAGCTAATGCACGGACAGAAACCAGTTTAAGTGCATCTTCAAACAGCAGTGTTTTATTGGCAACTAATGCCGATATCTCACCAAGTGAATGACCTGCCACCATATCCGGTTTAAAGTTTTCAATGAGAGCGGCTGATATAACCGAATGAAGGAAAACTGCAGGTTGTGTAACCTTGGTTTGTTTTAGTTCTTCATCGGTTCCTTCGAACATTACTTTTGAAAGGCTAAAGCCGAGAATTTCATCGGCACGGTTAAACATCTGCATGGCAATTTCCGATTGCTCAAATAAATCTTTACCCATTCCTGTAAACTGAGAACCTTGACCGGGGAAAACGTAAGCTTTCATGTATTAATACTAACTGAGTTTTGCTGAAATCAGATTGATGAACTCATTGCGGGTACTTTGCTTTTCAAACTCACCGGTAAAAGCAGAAGTAGTAGTCACCGAATTTTGTTTCGATACTCCGCGCATCATCATGCATAAGTGTTTTGCTTCAATAACTACAGCAACACCCAGTGGATTTAATGCCTCCTGTATGGCATCGCGAACCTGAATAGTCAAACGTTCCTGCACCTGTAACCTGCGGGCATACACATCTACCACACGTGCAAGTTTGCTTAAGCCAACAATCTTTCCGTTGGGGATATAAGCAATGTGCGCACGGCCGAAAAATGGCAGCATATGATGTTCACATAATGAGTACAGCTCAATATCTTTTACAATCACCATTTGGTTGTGGTTCTCATCAAACAAAGCACCGCGAAGAATCTCGAGCGCATCCATCTGATAACCCTGTGTCATAAAATGCATGGCTTTTGCCACACGCTGAGGAGTTTTCTCCAAGCCATTACGGGTTACATCTTCTCCTAAAGCCTTTATTATGTCGGCATACTTGCTGCTGACTAACTCCAGCGTTTTTTCATCAAACGTTTCTTTCTTTTCGTATTTCTTCATAGCGGGAATTTATTCTCCGTAATATTCAACGTAAATATTCTCTGTCTCCACCAACTTCACACAGTGCAATTTGCAACCGGTGATGTGCGGATTTAGCCATTTCCAAATCTGCTTTACCACATTCTCTGTGCTCGGCAATACACCAATCAACTCCGGTACATCCATATTAAAGTTCTTATGGTCTAAACGGTCGGTAACTTCGCGTTTTATAATCTTACTTAACTCATGTGCATTCATAATAAATCCTGTATCCGGATTCGGGGTTCCCTTTACCGTAACAAACACATCGAAGTTATGTCCGTGCCAGTTTTTATTGGCACACTTGCCAAATACTTCATCGTTCTGTTCTACCGTCCAGTCCGGATTGAACAGGCGATGTGCTCCATTGAAATGTTCTCTGCGGGTTAAATAGACCATCAGTTTTTATCCGTTATACTTTTCAAGAATCATCGCGTGACCATGAGCGCCTGCAGCACAAGCAGAGAGCAACGCATACTTTCCATTCTCCTTAATTAACCGGTTAGCCGCAGTGGTAACTAATCTTGCACCGGTGGCACCGAATGGGTGACCGAGCGATAAACTTCCACCCCAAAGGTTTAGTTTCTCCATCGGCACAACGCCTACTGCTTTATCTCTTCCTAATTTTGTTTTTGCAAAATCATTGCTGGCCATGCATTTCATGTTCGCTACAATTTGCCCGGCAAATGCTTCGTGGAATTCAAATACATCTATATCGCTTAAAGTCATTCCTGCTTTGGTGAGCACCTTCGACATTGCATAAGTTGGTCCTAACAAAAGTTCTTCTTTTAAATCGCAGCCGCTGAAGGCGTAGGAGTGGAGGTAAGCTTTGGGTGTTAAACCTAATTGCTTTGCTTTCTCTTCTGTCATCAGCAACACCACTGCCGCGCCATCGGTCAAGAACGATGCGTTGGCCGCTGTGATAGTTCCGCCTTCTTTTACAAAAGCCGGTTTCAGTTTCGAAATCTTTTCCATGGTAGTATCGGAACGGAAACCATTGTCTTTGCTGATGCGCTTAAACTTAGGCGCTGCTTCTACCGGTGCAATTTCATTTGCCAAAATGCCTTCGGCATCTGCCTTGGCGGCTAACTGATGTGAGCGCACGGCAAACTCATCCTGCTCCTGACGTGTAGCATTGTAACGCGCGGCAAGAATATCGCAGTCCAATCCCATTGTTTTGTTGGTGAGGAACTCGGCAATGGCGGGAGCTTCGGGTTTAAAATCAACCGGACGAAGCGAGAAAATAAACTTAAGTGTATCGCCCAGACCTTTCAGTTTCTGCGCCTTGAAAAGTTTTTTGCGCATAGGTCGGTTAAACAATATCGGTGCATCGCTGGCGCAGTCGGTGCCACCGGCAATAGCCACATCGGCATCGCCATTTTGCAGTATGTGCATGGCACTTACTATAGCCTGGTTGGCGCTTATGCAAGCCATGGTTACGGTATGGCAAGGGCTGGTTTGCGGTATGCCCGCAGTAAGGGCGGCTTCGCGCGCTACGTTGCTGGTTTTTACATTGCTGATAACGGTGCCCATGCACACATAGCCAACTTCTTTAGGGTCTATACCTGTTTTGTTCAGCAGGCCGCGGATGGCAAACTGACCGAGCTGATAGCTCATTAAATCCATATAATCGGTGCCCGAGCGCAGAAAGGGAGTGCGCGCTCCGTCTATTACTACTATGCGTTTGCTCATGTTTAGTTTTTTGAGGGTGCGAAGATAGAAAAGTTAGCGTTTTAAGCAGGGCGATAGCGTTTGTTGACGGTAACGGTAATTCTCTTTGCCGTTAGTCAGCCGATTACAATAGATTTTTGAATGTAGGATTCTTACTTGTAAAAAGAGGATAATCTTATCGCAATAAGGTAATACTTCCTCTGTATAATTTATCAGTATGATTATCTATATATACCAGGCGCAGCGTATAAATAAGTACCCCCGGATTTAAAGGTTTGCCCTTATAAGAAGCATCCCATTTAAAGTTCATATCACTGGTTTCAAATACCTTTTCGCCTATACGGTCAAATATCTGCAGAGAAAACTGTTTCCAGGTTTCCTTGTTTCCGAATACTTCGAAATAATCATTTACCCCATCGCCATTCGGTGTAATGGCATTTGGAATATAAATGATGTAACTCGGAATTACGTTGATGATGACTGATTTGTCGGCTACACATCCTACATCGCTTATTGTTTGCACGCTATAAGTAAAGGTAACGAATGGCTGCGCTACCGGATTACGGCAACTGGTGCAACTGAGGAATGTAGCAGGAGACCATTCCCAACTTGCGGGATTACCATTGGCAGCGACAGGGTTCAACTCGATACTCTCTCCCAGATTAATTGTTACAACTGTATCCATCACCACCTGATAAAGTGGGGGCTGAGTTATTGTGATGGCTTCCGAAACAACACAACCTTTTGTATCGGTTACGGTAACCGAGTAAGTACCCGGCCAAAGATTGGTAACCATACCTGCATGGCTTCCTGAATTCCAAATAAAGCTATACGGAGGAGTAGCACCGGTAACAATCAGCTCAATGCTGCCGTCATTATAGCCATAACAAACAATAGGGCTTACAACGGTATCTACCACCAAAGGTGTGGGTTCTGATATATTGTAAGTGGCCGAAGCCGTGCACTGATGAGCATCGGTAAACGTAACATCATAAGTTCCTAAAGTAAGCGAAGTGTTAACCGGTCCGGTTGCTGCGTTACTCCACAGGTAAGTAAAAGGATTCTGCCCAATAACCGCTGATAGCTGAATTGTACCATCGCTTCCTCCAAAACACGATACATTGGTTATTGCAGCAGTTACAACAGGCAATACGTAAACTGATATTGCCTGCGTCATGGTGTCTGCACAGCCGTCAGTGTAGTTTGCTATCAGTGTTACATTAAAGTTGTTGGCCGTGCCATACGTGTGAACAGGATTGATTTGTGTAGAAGTTGTTCCATCACCATAATCCCACAAGTAGCCATTAACCGGATAAACAGTAGTGTCAGTAGTATTGGTAAAAACAGTTGAATCGTTCAGGCAAACAGCCGGTGCTGTATACTGAGCACTGCTTTTACCCAGCACGGTAACCGGCTTAGAAATCGTATCAGCACAAGTATTGCCCGTAGTGGCAATCAGTTGTACATTGTAATTTCCGGCAGCCGGATATACATGCGAAGGGTTGTGAGAGGAAGAAGAACCACCATCCCCGAAAAGCCAGTTAAATAGGGTGGAAAGTCCCGCAGGACTTGTTGAATCGGTAAACTGTGTAGCTGTGCCGATGCAAGGAGTTGTAGCACCGAAGTCAGCAATAGGCTTTTCGTATACTTCAATTGAATGATTAACCGTATCTCTGCAACCGTTATTGGTTTCTGAAATAAGAACAACATTATATAGACCCGGTGCAGTGTAGGTATAGACAGGACTTTGTAGTGCAGAAGTACTGCCGTCCCCAAGATTCCAATCGGAAAGAACAATACTTCCCGAAACTACAGCGGAGGTGTTGTTATATACCGTTTGATTAGGGAAACACACATTGACAAAGGTATAGTCTGAGACAGGAAGGGGATAAGCGGTTACCTGATGGGTAACAGAGTCGGTACAATTGTTATTGGTTGTAACTTTCAGTTTCACATTGAATATACCAAGCTGTGAATAAGGATGAGATGGACTTTGTACTGCGGAGTTGGTGTTGTCTCCGAAACTCCATGCCCAGGAAGAAACGGTTCCTGATGAAACAGATGAAAGGTCGGTAAAAGCAATGCTCTTACCCTGACAGGTATCAACAGCACTGAAATCGGGAACCGGTGCAGGGAAAATAATAACCGGGTGTGTTACAGAATCAACACAGCTATTGTTGGAAGTAGTGATCAGTTTAACCGTGTAAGTTCCCGGTGCCGTATAAAGATTAGCCGGACTTACCAGAGAGGAGGTATTTGTATCACCGAAATCCCAGCTATGAGATGTAATAGTTCCTGAACTGATAGTGCTCAAATCGTTAAACTGGCTGGTAATACCCAGACAGGAATTAAGAACTGAAAAATCGGGAACCGGTACAGGGTAAACGGTTACGTTCTGTGTAAACGATGTCCTGCAATTGCTATCGGTAGTTACCAGCAGCGTAACCGGATATTGGCCTACACCGGCATATAAATGCGAAGGGCTTTGAGTAGTGGAGAAATTGCCATCTCCGAAACTCCAGTTCCAGTTGGTTATGTTTCCGGTAAGTACCGTTGAGGCATCGGTAAAGCCAAGCGGTTTAAAATTACAAACATTACTGAACGTAAATGCCGAAACCGGCAAAGGGAAAACAATAACCTGTTTTACTATCGTATTCGTACAATGCTCATTGTCTTCAACGGTCAGCGAAACGTTGTAGTTGCCCGGCAGTAAATACTGATGCGTGGGGTTAGTATCGTTGGAAAGTGCAGAGCCATCACCAAAGTCCCAGGTGTATTGAACGAGTGTGGTAAGAACGAAAGAAGAAGATTGGTTAGTAAAAGTAATTACCGTGTCCTGGCACTGGTTGCTGAAGCTGAATTTAGCCACCGGATCGGGAATTACAAATACCGATGCACTCATAGTATCGGATTGAGGACCGCAATGGCCCAGAAGACTAACCGTGTAGATACCCGGTGAGGGAAAACTGTAGGTCATCGTGTCGATACCACTGATGGTTACGCCATTTATCTCCCAGCTTTCGTGGCAGCGCAGACCCACTGTGGTGGTATTGAAAAAGTCAACGGACTGACCGATACATACGAGGGTATCGTTGGCTACAAATTCCGGCTTGGTGTTACACTGAAAACACAGGAAATTATCGACCGGAGCAAAGGTGCCGATCGTGAGCACAGGGCTGCTGATAACTACTGCGGGCACACCCTGGTTTCCACCGCTTGAAACAGTGGGTGTAAAAGGAGTAACACTAGTTCCGGCTATACTTTCGTTACAACCCACATTGCCGGCACTGTCGGTTTTCATGAAAATAGGGTCGTAATAATCGGCACCAAAACTGGTGGAGAGCAGTGACATGGAATACCCTCCATCGGCAGTTGCCCTTACACAGGTACCTTTATCGGCAGCGGCACCGCCATATACTTTTGACCACTGGTGATTACCGTTTGAATCAATTTTTACAAAATAGGCATCCTCAGCACCTGCGCCCCAACTGGTAGAATAACCGCAGGCAATAAAGCCGCCATCGTGGGTAGCTTCTATATGCCGCGAAGATTCTACACCGGCCCCGCCATAAGCGTTCGACCAGATTATATTACCCAGAGCATCGGTACGGAATAGCCAGAAATCGAAATTGCCTGAACCGGCACCGTTGGTGTGAGAACTAATAACATATCCGCCATCGGGTGTATTGGCAGCATAGTTGCCCCAGGGTTGAGAGTCATCGCCCGGAGTGCCGTAAGTTTTAGTCCATTGCAGGTTCCCGTTAGCATCTGTTTTCAGCATATACACATCCGGACCGCCTGCACCATAACTGGCCGTGTAACCGGTTACTAAATATCCGCCATCGCTGGTTTGGGTTACATAATCGCCCCAGTCGTCACCTGCTCCGCCATAAATCTTATACCACTGTATGTTGCCGTTTCCGTCTGTTTTTATCAGGGCCACATCGGCCCCTCCCCAACCCAGACCAATCATGAAACCGGTTAGAATGTATCCACCGTCAGCGGTGGTCGTTACATTCAGTCCGTAGTCGGGAGCAGCACCGCCTATCACTTTATTCCACATTACATTGCCCAGGGCATCGAGTTTGAGTAGCCAGATATCGTATTCTCCGTTTATTATTTTGGTTAGCCCCGCTACTATATAACCTCCATCGGCTGTTTGCTTGATTGATTTACCCCCGTCTTCCATCAGTCCGCCATAGGTTTTAAACCATTCGGGGTCACCGCAACTGTTTACTTTATAAACATACAAATCGCAGCTTTCGCTGGCATTTACTTCGTGCTGACCGGTGCCAATAAATCCGCCATCGCTGGTTACTTCAAGCGCTAAACCACCGTTCATGCCGGGGGCGCGGAAAGTGCGCATAAAAGTGGAAGTAACCTGCGAAAAAGCCAGCGTGCAGGAAAACAGCAGACCGGTGAGGAGTATTTTTGTTTTACCGGTCATGGTTTAGTTTTTGGGGGCGGTGTCTGAAATAAGTATCACTACATCGGCAACCGGATAACCCACCTTGACGGCTATATCTTTTAACTGGGTTTCGGTAACTGCGGGCGGGCCTGCAATTTCGAAAGTAGCATAGCTTTCGCGGGTGTAAAGTTTAAAGTTTTGAATGCCGGTGAGTTCTTTCATGCTTTGCTCAAAGCGGGGCCCCAGAAAAGGGCAGTGCAAACCTCCGTGACCTATTTCGATGCGGACATATTGAAGGGAGACACTACCGGTTGCCGCTGCTGCCTTACTTACCGGCAGATTGAGCAGAATGGTAAAAAGAAGCAGAATGGCCGGGCGTTTAGCGCGTAAAAAGTATTGCATAGGCGAGGTGGGGTTATGCTGATATTTAAAACAGAAAACAATTGTGTGTGTGCCCGGGGTTGCCGTTGCGGAACCTAAAGGCAGCCAAATGTAAATTTATTTCTAAAAAGGAGGGTACCTTGTTTTACAGAAAAGAATAGGTGTTACTGAGGCGGATAAAATGTTTTAGTAGGGAAAAGTTAGCGGTTTGCGGATGGCGATTAGCTATGAACCGGTATCTCACTTCTCCATTCCCAAGCACTCTGCGCCTGAACATGCGCACAACCCCGAAAGGGTTCCGAACCCTTTCGGGGTTCTATTATCATGATGTTTTTATCATAGAATAAAAGGGTGAAACTGTCTAAAATATCACTTCAGTTGAGTTGAAGATCAATTTAATTCAGTTGGAGGGCAAAACAGTTGAGTTGAATGTCAACTCAATTAAATCAGAGGTCGAGGCAATTAAATTGAACGTCAAGTCAATTGCATCGTCCATCAAAGCAGTTGAATCGGAGGTCAAGACAACTAAATTTAACGGCAAGTCAATTGAATCGTTCGTTAATGCAGTTAAATCGGGCGTCAAAACAATTAAACCAACAGCCAACTCAATTGAATCAAAGGTCAAGGCAGTTAATTTGCACGTCAATTTAAGTGAATTGTCCATCAAGGCAGTTGAATCGGAGGTCACTTCAATAAAGTTGAGCATCAACTCAATTAAACCGCGAGTCAAAGCAGTTGAATCGGGCATCAACTCAGTTGAATTGATATTCAACTCAATTAAACCGGCCGTTGAGTTAACTAAATCCACTTCAGCACTGTTTTTATTCAAATAAAAAATTCCATCTTGGGTTAATCATGAAGCGATTTGTATTTTCTAGTGAACTGCGAACTGCTAACCACCAACTTTTGTATTTACCACGAAATGCTAGCCGCCAACCTTAAACTCTTGTATTTTCTGTAAAACGACAACCATCAAGCCTAAAACTTTTTTACTTTGGCACAATAATTACATACCACATAAGCAAACAAAACAGAATGAACAAAAACCTTTTAACCCTTGCCGTGCTGACGCTGTTCAGCATAGCCGCTTTTGCGCAACGCGAAAAAAATCAGATTGAACACACCTGGTTTAATCAGGAAAAGACCAGTAAGATTCAGGTATACTTTGCCAAAGACGGCAAGTATTACGGCAAAATTGTGTGGCTCGATAAACTTAATGATGAGAAAACCGGCAAGCCGAAATTAGACAAAGAAAACCCGGATGATGCCTTAAAGTCAACTCCGGTTATGGGTCTTTTAATCCTGAAAGGTTTTTCGGTAAGTGCAGATGATAAAAACCTTTACACCGGTGGTACCGTTTACGACCCCAAGAACGGAAAAACCTATTGCGGTAAACTAACTTATAAAGGCAACACCCTCGACCTTCGCGGGTTTATCTGCAGTGCTAGTTTCTTAGGAAGAACTTCTACCTGGACGCTGGCAGAGTAAATATTTTGAATTTGGAATTTGAAATTTTGAATTGCGAAATCAAAAGGCAAATCCTTTTTAAATAGTGAATTGTTCTCTTGTATTCAATTCCAAATTCTCTCTTGTCCTTTCTGTAATACATCTCCACAATGCCTGTTATTAATGAACCGGTGAAATAGTTTTAAAGGCACACCGGTGCTGTTATTTTCAACTTTCAAATATTTATTATGCTGAAAAAGTACGCATTGCTGGGTGTGATGGTTTTGTTTGTTGTCATCATTGCAACATGGCTGGTGGAGATTGTAATGGAGTTAAAAGGCGATAAGCAGCAGATACAAGTGGCCCTTGTAAGAGAAGAAGCAGTATTTAAATACGGCATCAACCTCAGCGACTTTAAGGTGATGAGCCACGAGGTAAAACCCAATGAATTGTTCTCGGAGATATTCTCGCAGTATAATGTGACTGCCGGTGCTATTAATTATTTTGTGAGCAAGTCGGGGGAGGTGTTTAACCTCAGGAAGATAAAAGCCGGTAACCGGTTCACGGTGCTGTGCGAGAAGAACGACTCACAGATGATTCCCAAGAAACTGGTGTATGAAGAAAGTAAAGTGAACTACGTAGTTTTTAACCTCGATGATTCGCTTTACATGTATCGCGGAGAAAACAAAGTAGAGCGTAAGCACCGCGAGGTGAGCGGGGTGATTCACTCTTCGCTTTACGAAACACTGGACGAAAACAACATCGACCCTTCGCTGGCCATTCGCATGTCAGAGATATTTGCCTGGAGTGTCGACTTCTATAAAATTCAGAACGGAGATAAATTCAAGATAATTTACGATGAAGATATGGTGAACGGAAAGACGGTTGCCATTGGTGAAATAAGCGCCATTGTGTTTAACAGCGGTGGTAAAGACAACTATGCTTTCTACTACGCTAAAGATAATAACCACGAAGGCGATTATTATGATGAGAACGGTAACAGCATGAAGAAGCAGTTTCTGAAGTCACCGGTTAAGTTTTCGCGCATCTCTTCTAAATATACGCTCAATCGTTTCCACCCTGTTACGAAAGTATGGAAAGCCCATTTGGGAACTGATTACGCTGCCGCTTACGGCACACCAATCCTCGCTACCGCTGACGGTATTGTGGAAAATGCACAGTTCAAAGTGTTTAACGGCAACTATGTAAAAATCCGCCACAACGGTGAATACAAAACACAGTATCTGCACATGAGTAAAATTGCCAAGGGTATTCACCCCGGTGCTAGAGTTAAGCAGGGCGAAGTGATTGGTTATGTAGGAAGCACCGGTCTTGCTACCGGCCCGCATGTTTGTTATCGTTTCTGGAAAGACGGTGCGCAGGTAGATCCACTGCATCAAAAACTCACCTTTGCCGACCCTCTGCCCGCTAAGTATAAAATAGATTTTATAGCCAAAACCAACGGTGCACACACCGGTTTAGATGCTATTACTTACACGGAACA
>CAIYOV010000288.1 GCA_903927935.1 uncultured Bacteroidota bacterium
TATTATTCTCATTCACGGGTTCCTCGGCTTAAACTCATTCGATGGGTTGCTGTCCACCATTCCATCGCACCTATACATAGCTGCGGCTATGCATTATGGGTCTATTCCCACCGATTTACCGCCTGCAGAGTATTCGCATCACATTGCCCGCAACATCGAGGCGGTAGTGGAATATTTCGGCAGCAAGGGGCATCCGGTATACATATTCGACCACAGCATGGGCAACATCTATTTTATGATGATTGACCGTGAGCTGAATAAATATACGGCAATAAAAAAATATCTGCACGGCAGAATAGGAGCGAACCCGTTCTTTGGTGAGGAATCGAAACATGCAATTCTCGGTTTTCTCGATAATGTAATCATACCTGCTTTTTCATTGATGAAGGGATTGGCAGCTAAAACCATGATCGTAACGCTGCGCACATTTATTCCTATTGATTCGAAAGACGGAGTGCGCAAGCGAGGCATTGTGCTGTCCGACTGGCTCATCAGCCGCGAAAGCAAAATGCGCGACAGGATATGGGCCGCTGCCAAAGAGCGTATTCTTTATTTAATGACGAACATGGATTCGCTGCCCCACCTTAACCGCATACCCATTGAACGCGCACTGAACCGCTTACCCGCAAAAGTGTTTGCTATACAAACACACAGTGCTTTAGAGCAAAGCAAACTGTTTGATGAACAGCGAGGCTTGCTGAACATACCGCAACAAAACATACCGGTACTTATTTTAAAAAGCGAGCGCGATGGGGTAGCGCGTTTTGTTCCGCGCATTTATAAAGGCGCAAACATTGAGGTAATGGATATTACCAACGAGCATGAATACGACCTCTTCCGCGAACATCTCTTCCACATGATGCATCCGCAACGCACTACACAGATTATCGATGAGTTTATTTCGAAGACTGAAGAAAGCAGAAAGAAGTAAACAGTAAGCCGGTTACTCTACCGCAACTTCCACCACCGATTGGTGTGATGTTTTAAAGTAGAAGAAGAAAATCATCCAGCCCGCTAAAGTCATCAGTGAGGCAACTATTATTGGCAGACGGACATCAAAATTTAAAAGAAAGCCCGCAATAATCGGTGGCACGGTATAAGCAAACGATTGTAATGACTGCTGAATACCCAGAATCTCACCCTGATTTTCGGAGGAACCAAGCGAGGAAACAATACTGGTTTGGTTAGGCTGAGTAAGCCCCTGAAAAATGGCTACAAAGGGATTAACCAGATAAAGCAAATAAGGTTGCTGCGGAACCAGCACGAGCAGAATAGCAATGGCCAAGCCTATCAAAGACCATTTTAGAATTTGTGGCGGAGCAAATCGTTTTGCCAACTGTCGGGTTATACCGCCCTGCGTGATGATTACCCAAATACCAAGGTAACCAAACACCATTCCTATCTGCCGCGAGTTGAATTGAAATTTCTGCAACAGATACACCTGATTAAACTGCATAAAGAAACTCCAGCCTAAGGCCTGTAAAAATATGGTGAGCAGTATTACGCGCATGTTTACCAGGCCAATTGCTTTACGCAAATTACGAAAGCCGGTAAGCAGCGATGGCTGCGTAGAAGCCACCGGTATAAATGTTTCGGGGAATTGTTTGTAAACGTAAATCATGTTCACTAAGGTAAGGAAAGCGGTAAAATACAGCGGAGTAGCAGCATTGAACCACGAAACCATATCATGACTGGAAAGCAAACCACCCATGGTTGGGCCGATTATAAAGCCTAACCCAAAAGCCATTCCTATGATACCAAAATTCTTTGCCTTCTCATCAGGTTTACTGACATCGGCTAATGCAGCGAGCGCAATAGAAATATTGCCGCCCATAAAGCCGGGTAAGGCGCGGGCAAAAAACAACAGCCATACTAATTTTAAATGAATAGCAAAAGCAAACAGCACGTAGCCAACAAAGGTTCCAATTAAAGTAATCTGAAGAATCCGTTTTCTGCCAAACCGGTCAGCAAGTGTGCCTAAAATGGGGGCCCCAAAAAACTGAAAGAACGGAAATGTAGCCGCCAGGAAACCATACAGAATGTTGCGGGTATACTGCGAAATTTCGGGGGAAAGAATGCTGTGGTCCGGGTTTAGAAATAAACCGGGGGTAATCGGAATGATGATTCCTATACCGACCATGTCAATAAAAACAGTAATGAAAATTGCCAGGATGGGACTTATCTTTTTCTTTTCAGCCATGGGGCGAAGAAAGAAAAAAATAAGTCCTTATAGCAGGTGATAATGAACAAAACTGTTAACCGATTAACGTGAATTGTAAGTTTATTCTATTCTGAAATCTCCATGCCCTTTATAATACAACGAGTCTTTTGAATTATAGAAGGCATAATACAGGCGGTAGTTATTATTCTTATGGAACGAGGTAAATGAACGAAAATCGTAAGCCGTAGCAATGGGACCACCGGTAAACTTACGAGATGTATAATACAGAACGTGCATAGCGGTGTTCACGCAAACCAATTTCATTTTGCATTGTCGTTGCGTGTTCATGCCCAGTATAAAAACGCCTTCGTTCGGATTAGGGCAGGGGGCAGAAAGTTGAATGTAGCCGGTGATGCTATCCGTAATTGAAATGGTGTCGGCAAAACTCATGAAAGATGTTTCCTGCGCTGTCCAGTTGGCATCGTAAGTCCAGTCGGTGGTATCCACATCGCCAATGTAAATACAGGTCGAATCGGCAACAGTTATTTTCGAAAAATCAATAGGAGTAATAGTTGTTTTTTTGCAGGAAGAAAACAGGAACATGGTAAAGAGAAAATAGAAACTGTAAAGAGCCTTCATCTACATTTTTTGACTTTCCTGTTTAGGGGTAGTTTTCTTTTTAATAAACCCTGCAGTGTTTACAGAGAATGTAAAGTAATGCATAGAAGCCCCCTGCGAAAGCGGTTGAAAAGCATAAGCGAAATCGAACTGACGAACGTGAACCCCTAAGCCTAACGAGATCCCCGGAATGCCTCTTCGGGTTGTCAATTTTAATTCCTGCTGGCGTATGTGATTGTAGGCAATATCAAAGCGGACAACCTTCTTAATATTAAACTCCAATCCGATAATAATGTGTCGAAATAATTTATCGGCTATGTAAGCTTTTGGTTTCAACTGCGATGAATCGGTAAAGAGATTATCCTGTTGCTGGTCGGCCGGATTGTTATAACGGATATCCCAACGGTATAAATCGTGAAAGGTGAGATGAAAGCGGAACGGCACATGCTTAAAGCCAAAGGATAAACCGGCTTGCAAATCGAAAGGAATAGGCTCATGAACCCCTTTGTTATAAGGTTTAAACTGTCCGCCAATGTTCTTGGCAACAATCGAAGCGGTTACGTTGTGTGCAGTATCATTTACCATCACAGCCAAATCTGCTGCCATGCCTACTGAACTGTATTGTGCTAATTGCGAGTAAATAAACTTGGCATTAGCTCCTAGCGAAAATATTTTACCAAACTGATAACCGTAACCGGCATACAAATTCATTTCACCTGCACTAAAGCTTCCAATCACATTGGCTGCTTCATCGGTCTCTTTAATCTTTCCGTAGCTGATGTATTGCAGTCCAAAACCAAAGGTGCCCGGTATTTTGAATTTGTGCGCATAGCTCATATTGCCGAAGTTTACTTTCCCCGGATAAACTACCGTGCCGAACGAAACAAGCTTGTTCATTTGCGGATTAAGCGCTGCCGGGTTTGAAAGTTGAACTGTTAAGTCATGGTCGAGAACGGAAACATTGGTGCCACCCAAACCGGTGATACGTGCTGAAGGAGAAAGAGCTAGAAACTCAAAAGTATTTCCTCCTCCAATCTGCGAAAAAGAAGGCTTAGTTGCGAAAAGTATAACAATGAAAAGGAATCTCTGCTTCAACCTGATTTATTTGGATGCTAATAAACGCAATGCTATTGAAATTATTTTGTTGATTGTTCTGAAAGACAAAAGCCGTTCCGAAATAAGGCGAAACGGCTTTTTTGATAGTGCAGATTAGTTTATTTCTTAGGTGCGGTAGTAGTAGTTTTTGTTGTAGTTGTTTTTGTGTTGGTTGTTTCTGAAGCAGGCTGTTTAGAATCACCGGCTTTCTTTTTGTTAACCAGGTCTAAGTTTCCTTTTGCTAAAGCGAAATCAGGAAATAATTCAATCGCCTTGTTGAAGTTTTGCTTGGCAGCTTCTTCCTGATTTAATTCCATGGCACAAATACCTTTCACATTATAAGCAGCCGCTTTCATTGGCACTTCCTGCGAACCTTGTTGTAAACGGATATTTACTTTTTGTTTATCGGCATCGGCATTTGCAATAATCTGGTCAAGTGAAGCTACACACTCGCCATATCTTTTCAGCTGATATTGAAGCGTAGACATTTGATACAGATAGAAAACTGATTTATCGACACCATACAACTTTTCATAATCAGCCAACGCCTCTTTTACCATACCAAGGTTTTGCTTTGAAACAGCAACGAGTTCAAGTATATCGTTACGCTTAGGGTCGGCAGTTACAATTCCTTCACCAATTAAGTATGCCTGAGCATATCTTTCTCCGGCAAAATATAAAAGGGCTAACGAATCGTTCAAATCTGCTCTTTCAGGTTTAAGTGCCTGCATATTATAAAGGGCAATAGTTGCAGCTTGTAAATCGTAGTTTTTTAAAGCGGTTTTGTAAATACGGCTTTGCACATCAAACGCGTCCTGCGCTGAAAGCAAACCAATGCATATAAATGCTAAGAGAATTGTGGAGGTGAATTTCTTCATGTTTGTTTGTTTTTTTAGAAGTCCAAATGTAAAAGAATATTGTTAGGTGTTGGGAGCGTTTAGATATTTTGTCATCTGCTGTTGTGTATAAAGGGCAGTGTTGCGTGCCGCATCAGCAAAGTCTTCGCCATTTGATGCATAGATAATTTGACGGGCTGAATTAATAATCAGACCGCATTCGTTGTTCATACCGTTGTCGCATATTTTCTCCATGTCGCCACCCTGGGCACCAACACCGGGAACCAGGAAAAAGTAGCCTGGTGCCATGGCGCGAATATTTTTGAATTCTTCGGGATGGGTGGCTCCAATTACAAACATTAGCTGCTCAGGTGAACCCCATTGTTGTGCCTTTTTAATTACGCGCTCATATAGTTTTCCTTCACCGGTTTCGAGAAACTGAAAATCGCTGCTGCCCTTGTTGCTGGTTAGCCCAAGGAGAATCACCCATTTATTTTTGTATTCGAGGAAAGGAGTAACCGAATCTTCGCCCATGTAAGGAGCCACGGTAACCGAATCGAAATTAAAATGTTCGAAAAATGTTTTGGCATACATTTTCGAAGTGTTGCCAATATCGCCACGCTTGGCATCGGCTATGGTGAAAACAGAATCTTTGAATTGTTCAAGATACTGCATGGTCTTTTCTAAACTTTCCCAGCCCTTTAAGCCCATGCTTTCATAAAAGGCAAGGTTGGGTTTGTAGGCAATAGCAAGATCATGAGTGGCATCAATAATTGCTTTGTTGAATTCAAAAACAGGATCAGCGTGTTTGTGAAGATTCCTGGGGATAAGGTTGATATCTGTATCTAAACCAACGCAGAGGAAAGATTGCTTTTTATGAATAAGGCCGACTAATTCTGTTTTGTTCATTTAAGACGAAAATAAAAAATAGTAGGTAGCAGGCAATTTGAAGTAATAAGCAAATTAGAAGGTGAGGGTGATTTGAAGGACAAGATTAAGAGATATTAAAGCGGCCGCGACAATTGATAGGAAAGGAGATTATTTTGTAGTGCTTTCGATGTTTGGTGGTGAACATTGTTATCCAACCTTCAACCAACCGGTGATGCTCAGGCGCGGCTCTTGTGTGAGCAAGACTTCATGTACCAGGTCGCTGCTTTTAAAAAACACACACTTGCCGTTAACCGGTGTAATGTTTTGCAAACTTTTGGTATGGTGTATGCAAAGTTCTCCGCCATCGGCTAACTGCCAGTTGGTATTTAAATACATAATCATACTGTAAGCGCGGCTCTTGTTGCTCTTAAATTGGTCAATATGCTTTTGGTAAAAACTGCCCTTTTCATACAGGGTATAATGAAACTCGTAGCCGGTAATACCGGTGTAGCAGGTGGCATTTAAGTAGACGATAAAATTATCTATCAACTTAAAAAAAGATGCCTCGTGCAGATTTTCGCGCAGGGGGTCAAGCCAGTAAATTTTATCGCTACGGACCATTTTGTTATGCAGTACCATAGCGCTGTTACCGGTACCGGCACTGCGCATTTGTTCTTTATCATAAAGCCCAAGCAAATTCTGTTTTAAAAATGCCGCCAGCGGCAGATTGAGAAAGTTATCAGCAATACCTACTTCATTTTTAATAAAACTGGTAATAAGGGTATCGTATATAGCCTGCATCATATAGGTTTAAAATCTAAATGACATAAAGCCAATAGTGCACTAAGGTAGCTTATAATGAACAGGAGACGATTATTTGTTTGTTCGCGCCTGATAAAAACCGCGTGAGAATGTGCACCAGTGATATAAACGTCTATTCTTGTATAGTCACATTTCTCCTGTATACAACCGGTGTTGTTCAACCGGTGAAGAGGTTTTGTTTTATTAAAATTACCACCGGTTACAATAAATTTCAATTTACAAATTCGGCTCTGTTATTATATGGGCATTTAGTGGAACAAAGATTCTCGGTTCAGGTATAATACCATAAATAACTTGTTCACCTTAAAAAAAAAACGCGTATGAAAGCAAAAAGTTTACACACTTCTGATATGTTCCTTTATGAATTTGGCATCAAACTTTTAGGTGCATTGTCCGTGTTTCTTTTCGGTTTGCTTTTTTTAGCCGGACTGTCTTCATAAAAGAAATCAGAAAGGTTAAACTGAGAAAAACAACCTAATCCAAAACATTACCACAAAGCTCGCAAAGAAAGAGCCGCAGAAAACGATAAAAAAGGTAACCCGTTTTTTGCCAAGCTTGCCCAATTTTTGTGTGTGCTTTGTGGTAATGTTTTTTTATTGCTCAGGGACTTCACTAAAGTAACCCTTCCGTGAGTCATTTCTCTGCTGCCGACCTGTAGCCTTTATCTAATTCATAGCGCAAACCAAATTGTATGCACATACCAAGTCCATAAGGTTTACCTTGAGTGCATTTACGTTTAAAATAATACGCTTTATTGCCAATGCAGGTGCCGGTGCATACGTTTTGGGTAGTCAGATATTTTTTACCGGCTTGTATAATACTGTATTCCCTTAACCCGCGGTAAGCCCGATCGACACAGGTAATATAAGCTGAGTTCGAAACAACTCCTAACTTTAAAGCGGTATTAATGCCATAAGCAAACATAGCGGTGCAGCTGCTTTCCATCCAGTTGGATGGATCGGTGTTGCGCACCGGTAACTGATACCAATGCCCGGTCTCTTTATCCTGCAGTTCTGGCAAATGCGTTACCATCTCTTTCAGGTAACCGGAAAGTTCATTCCAGTATGCATTGCTTTCTGGCAGCATTTCCAACGCATCAGAAAGGGTAACAACTATCCATCCGTTTCCGCGCCCCCACATTTCAGCGCTTCTGCGGGTTTCTTTGTCTGCCCAGTGCATCTGGCTACAGAAGGTGCAGTGTATTTTATTATTGCTGTCCCATCCATGCACCCATAAGCCGTAATCTTTGTTCTGGAGTTTATCACGGTGCAGGCGCAGTTGTTTCATAAATTCTTTCAGGTAATTCTCGTCACCGGTGGCTTCATACATGGTCAGTAAAAACTCGCCTACCATAAACACTGTATCGTCCCATAATTCGGTAAATAGCATCAGGTGCGAAACACCGCCTTCTTTCGTCCGCCTTATCTTCAGATAATCGCTGTATACTTTTTCGGCTTTTGTTTTATATCGCACATTACCGGTAACCTTATATAAAAAAGCAAGACCTGTGGCTGATGCCACAGCGTTTGGCGTTTTGCCGTTGGCTACTGCATAGGTGTCATCCATGGCCTTTTTAATGTAATCGAAATACGCCTGTTTTTGTTGGGGCTTGCTCAGCATGTATTCCTTTATCATGGTATTGAGCAAAGCAGCGTGTGTCCATCTCCATTTGTATTGGGAAGCAGGCAGATAGGATTCACGGGCATAACTGTCCAGAGAGTCCACCCATGATTGTGCAGAGCATATCTGTACAAAGGCGAGCACGGTTATAAAAAAACAGATTCTTATTTTTTGATACATCAGGTTATATGCTTGCTTAGTATATTTAATTTGCGCCCGAAGATATTCCCTAAGTTGAAAACGTTACAATTCCTTTTATGAAAAATATTCTTTTCACTTTTCTCTTGTTTATCACAGGTCTTGTTTCGGCTCAGCAAAACAATAAGGGTGTTACAGAGCCAGTGATGTTGCTCGTATTTGGCGGTACTTTTCAAATGGGTAGCACTACAGGTGTAAAGAGCGAACGACCGGAACATACGGTTACGCTTAACAGTTTTCGAATGAGTATGTATGAAACTACCCAAAGCCTTTGGATTGAAGTAATGGGAGAGAACCCCTCCTTTTTTAAAACCTGTACTTATTGCCCTGTAGAAGAAGTAACTCCTGCTCAGGTAGACACTTTTATCATAAAACTGAATAAGCTAACCGGTAAACATTACCGCCTGCCTACCGAGGCCGAATGGGAATATGTTGCCACCGGTGCACGAAAAAGCAGAGGCTACCGTTACCCAGGTAGCGATACATTGCAACAGGTAGCCTGGATGAAAGATAATGCCGTTGAAAAGACGCATCCGGTAGGGCAGAAAAAACCTAATGAATTAGGTTTCTATGATATGGCCGGTAACGTATGGGAACTCTGCAGCGACTGGTGGAATCCGGCTTACTACAAACACAGTCCATCTGAAAATCCACGCAACGATCAAAAGGATATGTTCAGGGTCGTACGTGGTGGTTCCTGGCGAAGTGGCGAAGAGCGTTGTTACAGCAAAGCCCGAAACCGAAATGTGTATGATCATCATAAACAAAACTGCGGGTTCCGATTGGTGTTAGATAAGTAAACAGGTACAGTCTTTACTACGCCAATCTAAGTTTATAAATTGCGTTCTTAATATCTGAACCCTGCTCAATAATCTGATATAACTTCTTCCTATGTCGAAAAATGAAAACAAGCCAAAACAGGATAACGCCTTCGCCTTTGCTACTCTTGGAACTTGGCTGCACTTACTTAAAGAAAATCACGGTGTAGACAGAAAATATATCGGCAAAATAGCTGGACTGTTATGGGTCAGCATTCTTACTATATCACTCAGAATATATGAACGTTTGCGCTACGGAAGAATCATAGCAAAAGTAAATATTCACCCATCTCCTATTTTTATTATAGGGCATCACAGAAGCGGAACTACTTATTTGCATAATTTGCTAAGTCAGGACCCTGATTTAGGATTTGTAAGTACCTTTCAGGCAACGGCTGCGGCATTTTCCATTACCGGTAATGGAAAAATTAAAGCTGAATTATCTAAAGGACTTGCCAAAACGCGCTCTATGGATAAAGTGGAGGCTTCGCTGGATGCGCCACAGGAAGAGGAGATAGCAGTGGCTAACCTATGTCCCTATTCTTTCATGCACCACATGAGTTTTCCACGCAAAACCAAAGAATACCTTGAGAAGTATTTACTGCTCGAAACTATCTCTGCGGATGAATTAAAAAAACGCACAGAAGTTTATTTAACTGTATTAAAAAAGGCAACTTATCTTTCAGGAGGCAAACGATTAGTTCTTAAAGGACCGATCAGTACCGGACAAATCAAGTATCTCTTAAGCTTGTTCCCTGATGCAAAGTTTATTCACATTCACCGTAATCCGTATACTTTATTTCCCTCTATTGGCAATTTAGGACGTAGCCTGCAGGAAGCACATATCCTTCAAAATTTCTCAGATGATGTGGCCGTTGACAACATCTTCATGGTTTATATAAGAATGATGAAAAAATTTATTGCCGAAAAAGATCTTATACCCAAAGGAAATTTCATTGAAGTTTGCTATGAAGATTTAGATCAACATCCATTACAAACTATAAGCTTTATCTATCAACAGCTTAATTTACCGGGTTATGAAAAAAAGAAGGCAGTTTTCGAAAACTACATTCAATTGTTGGGGCATTATGAAAAGAATAATCTTGAACTAGAGCTTAAGTATCGTAAACGCATTAACGAAGAATGTCTTTTTGCTTTTGAAGAATGGAAATATCCTATGCAGTAAAGTAAGACGATGACGTAAGTAGAGAGAATTAATAACATAAATAAACATCCGCATTTTAATATTGTTTAGATATAATCTAAATTCGCACCCGCTGTGAGTGAAGTATTAACTGAAGAAACCATAAAGACAGGCATTGTTGATGTGCTGAAAACTGTTTTCGACCCCGAGATACCCGTAAATATTTACGATCTCGGATTGATCTATGAAATCAATGTTTTCCCCGACCACAATGTCGAAGTAGTAATGACTCTTACTTCACCCAATTGTCCGGTAGCAGGAACTTTACCAGGTGATGTAGAGCAGAAAGTAAAATCGGTTAGCGGAGTAAATGATGTAACTATTGAATTAGTATTTGAGCCATCATGGAACCAGGAAATGATGAGCGAAGAAGCTAAACTGGAATTAGGATTTCTTTAATAAACTTATATTCAATTTAAAATCAAAATTTAAACTATGTATCCTCAAGAATTAGTAGCTCCCATGAAAGCCGATTTGACATCTATTGGCTTTGAAGATTTAACCACACCTGCCGATGTTGCTATTGCATTAACACAAACGCAGGGAACTGTTTTCCTGGTATTTAACTCTGTTTGCGGATGTGCAGCCGGTTCAGCGCGCCCTGCATTAAAAGCAGCCGTTAAGGAATCAAGCAAAGTGCCGAATAAATTAGTTGCGGTATTTGCCGGAGTAGATAAAGAAGCAGTAGCTAAAGCACGTGAATATACCTTGCCTTATCCTCCGTCTTCACCATCTATGGCTTTATTTAAGGATGGTAAGTTAGTTCACTTTGTTGAACGCCACCAGATAGAAAGCAACACAGCAGAAAATATCACCGCACACCTGAAAAAAGTATTTGAGCATTTCTGCTAGAATAATAAAAATGTAAAAAACGGAATCACTTAAAGGAAGCAATCTTCAATTAGTTTTGAAGATTGCTTTTGTTTTTAGAATCGGAGTGCAGGACCAACACCTCTCCAAACCTTACCGGTCTTGTTAATTTTAAAACTGAGAGTAACCTCGTGAGTAGAGCCTATATCCCTGCGATATTTTGCGAAATTGAAGTCATAAGCATAAGACAGAAAGAAGAGGTCTTTTACAGCAAAGCCGCCTTCAAATACAGCATAATTTAAACTGCGGTAATTAGCTCCCAGAAAAAAAGCTTTATACATATTAAAACGTAATCCTACATCACCTTGAGGCGGAGCACCTTTTACCCAACGGAAAGAAGCTACCGGATCAATACTGAAGTTACCGCGAGCCCATTCTATTTTACCGCCAACCAAAATGTTCAGGTGTTGCATTTTTTTAATCATGGCAGTACCATCATTACCGCGGTAATTAATATTCAATCCCATTATCTGAGGAACCGAGACACCTACGTAAAAAACATTTTTGTATTTATAATAAATGCCAAACGAAGCATCGGGGAAAATTTTAGCACCGGTAGAAGTATATAAACGCGGATCACCCGGATTATCTAACAAAAGTTTATTTGCTTCTAAACGGTATTGTACCACGCTTATAGAAGCACCAATGCTTAAAATATGATTTGATCTGCCATTGGAGAAACGGGGAGTGTATTTGCTTTTATATAAAGGAATATTGTAGGCAATAGAAACAGTGCCTGATGTTTTCCCGGTTGGCCCGGTTACATCGTGAATAATATAAGCACCGATACCAAGACGCTTATCTTTAATCTCTCCGTCCATAGCCAGTAAAACTGTATACGGAGATTGTTCCACATTTGTAAATTGCTTGCGGAAAGTAGTCGTGCCATGAATCCATCCCTGTGTTCCGGCAAGCGCAGGATTCAATACAAATGCATTCTCACGCAAAAGAGAAAACTCTTCTACCTGTTGAGCATGAACAGACAACAGGCAACAAAAAACGAACAATAAAAGTATTCCTCTTTTCATATTCGAATTATCTAATTACAGTTAGTGGTCCATCAAATTTTACCACTTCACCATTATAGTGTATCTTAATTATATAGTAATATGTTGCACCGGGTAACTTTTCTCCGTTCCATGTTCCCCGCCAGTTGTTTTGATAAGGCGCTTCAAAGAACACTTCATCGCCCCACCGGTTAATGATGCGCACTTCGTTATCCGGATAACGCTCTAAATCGCGAATATGCCAGTAGTCATTATAGCCATCTCCGTTATCGGGGGTAATTGCATTGGGAATGAAGAAAAGTGCAAACGGTTTATCGCGGACAAGAATCCTTAAGCTGTCGTAGTCTTCACAACCACGTCCATCAGCAACGGTTAAATAATAAGTAATGTTAGAGTCGGTCCAGCAAAGCGGATTATAACAATCATTGCAGCTGAGGTTATAGTCAGGTGTCCAGTTATAGTGAGTACCGCCAAATGCGTTCAACTGAATAGTATCGGTGCGCCACATAATTGTGTCTACTCCGGCAACAGCAAACGATTTAGAGGTGATGGCTAAAGCAAAAGGAGAGTAGTGATAATTATTCCATGTAAATTTACTGATGCGGTTAAAAGGTGTGCCAGCAATTATGGTGTCGCGGTAGATAGATTCCCATTCAGGTTGGTTCTGCCAGTGAACTATATCGTTCCAGCTGCCATCTGCAAGGGTATCATACATGATAGTAATATCGGCTGAATCGTAACCGGTTACATGATACAACCGGTGATACCAATCGGGATTAATCTGACATACTAAGTGAAATTTTGTATTGCGGTCGAATCCTTCAAGTGTTGGGTCAATGTTGGCAAAGCGTGCCTTGTAATGGTTTTCATTTGCGGCCAGCGGTTTAAAATCCACCGGTCTGTAACGGAATGTTCCCAGATTAGAACCTACCGGGAAGAGATAGGGTTGAATCTGATTGGTTCGTCTAAGCAATCCGCCATCTTCTAAACTTGATACATAACCGGTGGTGCGTTTTACCGATGTAAGCTGAGGATTCAATACCCAAACAGTATTGGTATCCATATTAAATTCACGGTCAGTTAACTCGAGGTTGCCGTCAACATAAACATCTATATCGCCATACTTCACTCCCTGATTCTTTAAGATAAGATTCCAGAAGTGTGTTTTATAATTTCCGCGGATGTGCTGGTCGGCTGCATACAGATATACCCAGCCGGTAGGTATAGAATCGAAACAACGGTTGTTTGCATTATGTATCCAGTCACCGGTAAGGAAAATAGAATCGGTGTTATCATAAATACCGTTGCCCTGGTTGTAACAATCTCCAATTACAGAAAGGTAAGCACCGTCTTTAATAGAAACCAATCCATTGTTGCTCCAGTAAGCATTCTGTGCAAACGAAGAAAAGCACGCAAAAACAAAAAACGCAGAGAAAAGTTTCTTCATAAAGATGTGCGAAGTAAAATAAAAGTTATCATAGTTTCAGAAATGATGACTTTATTATAAAGAAATAGGGGGGTGTTAATAATTCGTACGAAAATCATATAAATAGGTTGCGAAATTGAAAAGTAATTCTGCTTATTTGCGCCCGCTATGATTTTAGTGGCCCTGCTTTTTATCCCTCTTCTGTTCTCTCTCCTTACTTATTTAAGTGGTGAACGATATTCGAAACTAGTAGCACTTGCAGGGTCCATTGCTGCCTTTCTGCTTTGTCTTTCATTAAAGCAGCCTTTCATGAACGGAGCTCTGTCTCCAATTGTTTATGTACATAACTGGATTTCGAACCCGGCTATAAAATTCTCTTTGTCGTTAGACGGGCTGAGTTTCATGTTAGTAGCATTGACTACCTTCTTAGTACCGCTTATCATCTTTACTACTTTTAATAAAGCAGTAGAAAATGCAAGAGCATTCTACACGCTTATACTATTAATGGAGTTTGGTTTGCTTGGTGTGTTTTTAGCGAATGATGGATTTCTGTTCTATATTTTCTGGGAACTGGCTTTAATTCCTATTTTCTTCATCGCTTTGCTTTGGGGTGAAAACAAAGACAAAGAATTCCGCAACCGCGCAATTTTCAAGTTCTTTGTATATACGCTTGCCGGTTCGCTGTTTATGCTGATTGGGTTCATTTATCTGTATCAACATGCAGGCGGATTCGGAACATCGCAACTTTATGGTATAAATCTTACCGGTAGAGAACAATCGTTTATTTTCTGGGCATTCTTTGTAGCCTTTGCTATTAAGGTTCCTATTTTTCCTTTCCATACTTGGCAGCCCGATACATATAAAGAAGCTCCATCTGCCGGAACTATGTTGCTGGCAGGTATTATGCTTAAAATGGGGCTTTACGGTTTGCTGCGCTGGTTATTACCGGTGGTGCCTCAGGCAGTAATGTTGTGGACTCCACTAGTTATTGTATTAGGAGTTATCGGTGTTATATACGGTTCCATAATAGCGATTAAGCAGGATGACTTAAAGAAGTTATTAGCCTATTCATCTTTTGCACACGTTGGTTTAATTTCTGCCGGAATCTTCACTTTAACCCGCGAAGGATTTCAGGGTGCAGCAGTGCAGATGTTTGCACACGGCTTTAACGTGGTAGGGTTATTTTTTGCGGCCGAAATTATCTGGCAGCGCACCGGCACCCTTTCTATTTCGCAGTTAGGCGGTATTAGAAATGTAGCTCCGAAATTTGCTACCGTTTTTATGCTAGTGGTTTTAGCAAGTGTGGCTTTACCCGGTACAAATGCCTTTATAGGTGAGTTTTTATTGTTGTTTGGGGTTTACGAATACAACACCTGGTTAGCGGTGGTGGCAGGCCTTACTATTATTTTCGGTGCGGTATATATGTTACGTATGTATCAGCATGTTATGCTGGGCGAAACCAATACGCTTACCGCTACTTTTGAAGATTTAAACTGGAAAGAATTATTAGTATTTGTGCTGATTATCGTTTCTATATTCTGGCTTGGCTTAGCTCCTAAACAGTTTATGGCAATGATGCAACCGAGCTTAGATAATATTTTGAATTACGCATTGAGATAGAAATGAAAACCATCGTATATACATCCACCCTAGGCTTGGTTTGCATGCTAGCAGAAATGTTCAACCTGCGCAGGTTTATTTTGCCGGTAGCAGTGCTTGGGTTGTGTGTTATTTTCGGATTAAATGCCATGAGCTGGGGAGTAAATGCGGGCTTCTATCACAACATGGTGATGATAGATAATTACTCGGTGGCGTTTTCGGGCTTGCTGATATTGCTTTCGCTTTTTATAGTAATACTGAGCGGCAACTTTTACAAAAACGAAGAATCGAAGATTTCTGATTACCTGGCCCTTATCATCTTTACTTTGTGCGGTGCACTGGCCATGGTTTCGTTCGGAAACATGGCTATGTTCTTTTTAGGTATCGAAGTTCTTTCTATTTCGCTTTACATTCTTGCCGGTAGTAAACGCAAAGATGTAAGGAGCAACGAAGCAGCCATGAAATACTTTCTGATGGGAAGTTTTGCATCGGGTATTTTGCTGTTTGGTATTGCTTTAATTTATGGCGAAACCGGTTCGTTTGATATTGCCCGGATTAGTGAATATACAGAAATTACAGCGCCATCGCCTCTTTATTATATTGGTGTAGGTATGATTTTAATTGCGGTGTTGTTTAAAGCATCAGTTGCACCTTTCCATTTCTGGGCACCCGATGTATATGAAGGTTCGCCAACCCTTACTACCGCCACCATGGCAACTGTTGCAAAAATTGCTGCCTTTGCGGGTTTCTATCGCTTGTTTAGTGCAAGTTTTGTTCCTGCTTTACCTGCTTATGCCTGGGTTTTGAGTGCGGTAACTGCACTTACCCTCATTATCGGCAACTTCTCGGCTTTAAATCAGGATTCATTTAAACGCATGCTTGCTTTTTCGGGTATTTCGCATGCCGGTTACCTGATGCTGGGGATTATTTCGCTTTACGGCAAAACCGAGAATGCTATTTTCTATTACTCGCTGGCTTATGGTGTTTCGTCTATCGCGGCATTTGCAATAGCTATTGTAGTGGCAGCTAATGTGGGCTCCGAAAAGTTTGAAGCCTTTAACGGATTGGGTAAACGCAAACCACTGCTTTCAGTTACGCTTACTATTGCCATGCTTTCTATGGCGGGTATTCCACCGTTTGCGGGTTTCTTTGCAAAATATTACATCTTCAGCGAGGCGGTTAAAAACGGACATTTGGCATTAGTGGTTCTGGCTGTTATTGCCAGCATAGTTAGCGTGTATTATTACTTTAAAGTAATTGTGGCTATGTATACTAAAGAATCTGCCGAAGTATTATTTACAGTTAAACCGGCTTATGCTTTTGTAATAGCCGTTTGTGTTCTAATCACTGTTTTTGCAGGTATTTTTCCTTCTGTGATTGCCAATTTACTGTAAGCGGCTTTTATTCCCCTGCGCTTCAGGTCGTATTTTTTACACTTTTTTTGCAAATCGGCATTGCTCCCCGTTGAGAGGTCGTTAACTGGAACCCTTTGGATAGCTATCGCTGCTGCGAGGAAAATGCTGGGGTCCGTTGGATGTCCTGCTCCGCTGCGCAGGTAATGCCCACAAATGTTTTTATGTCCTGCTCAGCTGCGCAGGCTTATCACACAAGTGTGTGGGTGTCTGTTGCTGCTGAGCAGGCTTATCACACAAGTGTGTCGGTGCTTGTCGTTGCAGAGCAGGCTTGTCACACAAGTGTGTGGGTGTCTGTCGTTGCTGAGCAGGCTTATCACACAAATGTTTTTATGCTCTGCTCTGCTGGGCAGGTAATGCCTACAAATGTTTTTATGCCCTGCTCAGCTGCACAGGCAATGCCCACAAATGTTTTTATGTCCTGCTCAGCTGCGCAGGTAATGCCCACAAATGTTTTTATAATCTGCCCCAGTAGCACAGGCAAAATAGTTTAGATGGTTTTAGAGATACAAGGGGAAACGGTTTTTGAAAAATCTAACTGTAATTAGTTGTTACTTAGGTGTTGCTTTTATCCATAGTTGTATTTGTTTAAACTTTCAGAGAAACGGATTGATTTATGTCGCGATATTATTGAGCCGTAATGTTATAGTATCCCGACAATGATTTTCATCATCAAAGCAACCTATCTCCGCTTTAAAACATCAATGATTGTGTAATCTTATTTTTATAGATATTATGAAGTTGTTTTTTGTTTAGTAATTATCAAATGTATTTTCAATATTTACGTCCGCTCTGTTAACCCTGACAGATACACACTTATCGAGTATGAAAAAATTTCTACTGCCTGTAGTAATTCTGTTTGCATTTTTATTTATCGGTATTAAAGAAGTGTCGGCAACTCACACTATGGGAGTTGATATGACTTACGAATGCATTTCACCGGGTCAGTATCGTATCACACTTCAGGTATACCGCGATTGCAACGGTGTATCTATGGTGGGTTCGCATCAAATCAGTTTTACATCTGCTCAATGCGGTGTCAGCAGTTCTATCACTGTAACACAGGTTGGTCCACCGGAAGATATTACACCTACATGCCCTCAGCAACCGAACGATGCCTGCAATGGCAGCGGAGCATATGGAGTGGAGAAATACACTTTCACCGGCATATTGAATTTGCCTCCCGGATGCGGAAATGACTGGGTGCTTAGCTGGGAACTGTGCTGTCGAAACGGTGCTATAACCAATCTTACTCAACCACTTAACGAAACCGTTTACATTGATATTTGCCTGGATAATACAGTTAGCCCTTGTAACAATTCTCCGTTTTTCCTCAACAACCCTATTCCATTTTATTGCGTTAATCAACCGGTTAATTATAACCACGGGGTAGTAGATATTGATGGCGATTCATTGGTATTTACACCGGTTCCATCGCTTTCCAACGGTGGGGTGCAGGTAGGTTACCAGCCACCTTATAACAGCAATGGCCCGTTCAATACCAATACAATTAACCCATATACCGTTGATCCGGTTAACGGGGATATCAATTATACTCCTGATGCCTTACAGGTAGCAGTAGCAGCTATACGAGTTGATGAGTACCGGAACGGAGTACATATCGGCTGTATTGTACGTGATATGCAATTTACTATCATAAATTGTTCCAATCAGTTACCTACCGCTACCGGTATGAATGGTTCGAACAACTATACCATTACTATACCTGCGTGTTCGGATACCTGTTTTACCATACAGTCAACCGACCCCGATGCAATTGACAATGTAACCATGACTAACAACAATGGTATTCCCGGTTCCACATTTACCACTTCAACCGGGTCGCATCCTACCGGTACGTTTTGCTGGTCCACTACTGCGAACGATGTAGGAACGAATTTCTTTACCGTTACTGTTCAGGATGATCATTGCCCCATAACCGGTAACAATACTTACTCTTATACTATTAACGTAGTGCCTAGTAGTGATCCACCGGTTAGTGCCGGACCGGATGTTACTATTTGTCCGGGTATGTCCACCACCTTGACCGCAACTGTTAACGGTGCGACCCCTACCAGTTACCATTGGAGTGACGGAACCAATTCATGGAATACACAATCGATAACCGTTAATCCTTTAAATACTACTCTCTATACAGTCACTGCATATTATGTAAGCGGCTGTCAGAAAACCGATGCGGTTTTGGTTACCAGAAATCAGAAACCTACTATCAGTATTTTCCCTACCAACGTTACTTTGTGTTCCGGAGGCTCTGTAAATCTTTTGGTACAAACAAATTCCACCGGTCCAACCTATCACTGGAACCCAACCACTAACTTAAGTTGCACTAACTGCCCCAACCCGGTGGCAACCCCGGCCTCATCCACTACTTATTGTGTATGGATAAGCGATGCAAGCGGCTGCCCGAGCGATACGGTATGTTCTGTAATTAATACTGCAGCTCCACCACCACCGCAAAGTTGTGCGGTACTTTACGCTACGGTCAATGGGAACGGAAACGGAACCAAAGCTAACCCTGCCAGTTTGCAGGGAGCCATTAATCTGGCGCAGTGTAATAATTCAATTATTAAACTGGGAACCGGCACGTATACTCTCAGTAATGCTATAACTAATATTACCAGCTACACTACTCTCGAGGGTGGCTTTGATGCGGTAACTTGGATAAAAACAAGCGCTCCGGGTGCTACTATTATTTACCGGAACAATCTGAACCCTGAAGGAGGACCTAATGCTCCACGTATAGTGGCTGTTTACATGAACTCGCAGGCGTATTTCCGTTTTCAGGATATTACTTTCCAAACTCAGAATTGCCCCGTAACAACAGCGGGCAATGTGGCCATGAGCAACTATGTTTTTCACATGACCAGCTGCAACGATTACCAGTTTGTGCGTTGCCGTATGCTCATAGGAAATGCCGGTGATGGTATACCCGGTGTTTCGGGAGTTGCAGGGCTTGCAGGCTCAGCCGGTTCAGCCGGTTCAGCCGGTAATGTAGACAACACAGGGGTAAATGCTACCGGAGGTGCCGGAGGTAATGGTGGAGGAGCAGGAGCAGGTACCCAAGGCTTAGGTGGTAATAACGGAGGGGGAGGAAGTGCCGGTAATACATCGGGTAACGCACGTGCAGGAGGAGGAGGAGGTGGTGGTGGTTCAGGAGGAAGAGGAAACAGTAATGGAGGTAGCGGAGGCGCTGCTGGCGGTGTAAATGGTGGAGCTGGTCCTGGTGGTGGGGGTGGTGGTTCATGGGGCGATCCGGGCGGACAGGGTTCAAATGGTACAAGAGTAAACGGTTCTGCAGGTGCTTCAGGGCTTGCAGCTACAGCCGGTAGTTTTTCAGGAGGCTTCTTTATACCCGGTGGCTTAGGAGGAAATGGGTTAGATGGCAACGGTGGAACCGGTGGCTCAGGCGGTGGGGGAGGAGGAGGACAGTCGTGTCTGTTCTGTATTGACGGCACCGGTGATGGCGGTGGCGGTGGTGGTGGTGGTGGCCAGGGCGGAACCGGTGGAACCGGTGGAACGAGTGGAGGAGCCTCCATAGGTGTATATATGTATAACAATGGGGCAAACGGTGTTTTTACAAACGATGATTTTTTTGCAGGAACAGCAGGAATTGGCGGTGCCGGTGGCTCAGGTGGTGCCGGTGGTGCCGGTGGTGCAGCAGGTCCCGGTTCTACTTACGATAACAATAATGAAATAGGAAGCGGAGGTAATGGAGGAGCAGGAGGTAACGGAGGAGCGGGAGGCAGCGGAGGCAATGGTGCGGCAGGTTCTGCAGCTTTGGTTTATGTCGATGGCGGAACCTATCCGGCTGCCGATTTAACTTTTGACCTTTCTGCACAACCAATTATTAACGCATCAGACGTAAGCTGTACCTACCGCGATGTAAACTTTACTTCAGCTGCTTCGGGCAACTGGAATTTTGGTACAGTATCTGTACCGCAAACAACAACCGGTGCTAATGTAATTACTCAATACAGTACTTTTGGAAGAAAAGATATTACCTACAGCGGAAATGTATATACCGGTTTCTTTAATGTGGCAATTGATGCCAATAGTTATATACCTGATATTGCCACCAATGCACATCCCTACGGAGTAGATACTTTTATTATCTGTCAGGGCTCAACTGCCAGCTTTAACGCTATCATTCCTTCGGCCGATTCTTATGATTGGAATTTTGGAGGAGCGGTTGTTCCTAATACATATGTTGGAGCTACTTATCAGAATCTGAACAATCTTACCTTCAATACAACAGGTATATTTAAAATCAAGCTTCGCATCAATACCACCTGTTGCGGCTATTCACCGTACGATTCAATCTGGATTATTGTTGACCAGACACCGGTGCTGGGCCTCAGCGGATTGACGAGATTCTGTCCGGGCGATTCAGTTACTTTAACTGCGAGCGGAGGCTATTTAAATTATTACACCTGGGCACCTTCATCGGGATTAAATGTTTCTATTGGTTCGGCAGTGGTAATTGCAAAACCTTTGGTTACTACAACTTACCTGCTTACGGCCTTTAGTCAATATCACTTTTGCCAGGCAGATACTTTAATTACCGTAACTGTTTCCACCCCGGCAACCTTAACTTTTACAACCACTCCGGCTATTTGCGGTAACACCGGTACTGTCACTGCCAATCCGAATCCTGCCGGCAGTTATTCTTATTTATGGAATGACGTAAATAGTCAAACTACTCAAACAGCAACGAACCTGCAGGCGGGGTCGTATTCGGTTACAGTAACTGATTTAACTTCCAACTGTACCGCTTCCAATGGTTCAATATTAACTTCCGGTGGAAGTGTACAAGCCTATATAGACAGCAGTGTAAATGTTTCATGTTTTGGATACTGCGATGGTTTGGCAAGAGCCAGAGGGATAGTTGGCTCAGGCAACTATACTTACCATTGGAGCAATAACGCAACCACTGCACAGATTACCAATGTGTGCCCGAATACATATACTGTTACCGTAACAGATGCCTCCAGCGGATGCAGCGCATCTGCCTCGGTTACTATCAGCGAGCCGATTGCTATTACTGCTTTAATTACAAATACCGTTGATGCCACTTGCGCTACCACAAATGACGGGGCAGCTACAGCAGATGCTGTTGGGGGGACGGGTATGTTTATCTTTTTATGGAACGATCCTGCACAACAGGATTCAGCTCATGCGGTGAATCTTCTCGCGGGAAATTATACGGTACTGGTAATGGATCAAAATGGTTGTACTGCTTCTGCCAATGCGGTGATTACAGCTCCTCCGCTTTCAACCAGCCTTACTCATCTTGTAACCGATGTTACCTGCTTTGGTGGAAGTAATGGTGCTATTGACCTGACTATTATAGGCAATGCAGGTCCGTATTCAATATCATGGAATACGCCTAATGGAGATATAACCGAGGATGTTTCAGGCTTGCCATATGGTTATTACAGTGTGGATGTTATCGATACACTGAACTGTGCTGCTGCCGGAGGTGATTCCATATTAGTAAATCAACCTCCTTTATTAGTGCTTGATTCGCAGGTAACCAATATTTCATGCAACGGAGCAAATGACGGATGTATAGCCATTACGGTAACCGGAGGAACTCCTGCTTATCAGTATATATGGAGTACCGGTACTAGCAGTACACAGATATGCAGTCTCTCTGCCGGTGTTTATAATGTTACGGTTTACGACTCGCACCAATGTGCCGACAGCATTTTAAATATGCAGGTAATTGAACCTACAGTTCTCACCTTAAATACAGTGGCTACCGATGTTACATGTCCCGGCTTTACTGACGGAACAGTAACCGCCAATGCCGGTGGAGGAACACCTGTTTATAATTATACCTGGAATCCTGCAGCAGTCAATTCGGCTATCGATGCAAATTTGGCTCCCGGAAGTTACCAGGTTACCGTAACTGATTCACGTAACTGTACTGTTTCGGGTAGTAATACGGTAAACGAATTACCGGGTATTGCAGTTGATGCAGTAGTTCACAATGTGCTTTGTAATCCATTGCATAATGGCTTTGTTGATATTTCGGTAACTACTTTCAATCCGCCTGCTTCTTATTTATGGAATAACGGGGCTACTACTCAGGATATCTACTCGCTGGCTGACGGGAATTATTCCGTAACGATTAGAGATGCCAATAACTGTGTTGTGGATACCTCCTTTATCGTATTGAATGATGATGTTTTCAGCATAGAGGCTACCCCACATGACGCCACTATTGATTTGGGTAATTCGGTTAATCTTATTGCAGTATCTACAGGCGGAAATATTGCCAGCATTATCTGGCTGCCATCGAACGCGTTGAGCTGCAGTGATTGCATAGCACCGACCGCCTCACCGATTCAAAGCATATATTACATTGCTACAGCTACATCCGATTCGGGTTGTGTAGCGAGTGATAGAGTAAATATTACCGTAATTCCAAAGTATGTAATCTTCATTCCAAATGTATTTACCCCTAATGGTGACGGCAGCAACGATTTCTTTGAAGTGTTCGGCAATAAAGAAGCGTGGAAACAATTTGAAGTGCAGGTATTTGACCGCTGGGGTGAAAAGGTTTACGACAGCAACGACATGAACTTTAAGTGGGACGGTATTTATAAAGGCAAACTGATGCAGCCAACTGTTTTAGTTTACCAAATACATATTGTTTATCTGGATAACTATACCGATAAACTTTACAAAGGAAGTGTTACTTTAGTGCGATAAATTATTATTAGACCTAAATAAATTCTCGCTTTTAGAAATAAAAGCAGTTGTAAATGAAATATGATTATTTTCACGATATACATACGTTGCTTCCTTGTTTTATTTTGTTTTTTATGACTGCGATAAATTTTACACAAA
>CAIYOV010000289.1 GCA_903927935.1 uncultured Bacteroidota bacterium
GAAAATCATGCGGCATTACAAGCAGGAAAATGCGGTCTAACATCGCTTGAACTATTTCCCACCAAATACGCCACACTTTTAAAGTTTGGCGAAATAAAAATTTCGAATGAAAATTTTAAGCAGCAACTTGGAGTAACCAGTAAAGGAGTTACGCGCACCACTTTGCTCGCTATACATGCATTTCTACAGGCGGTCGAAGACCGAGGTTTCACTAAGGAAGAATTGCAATCAAGCAACACCGCTTTGATTAATGGCAACACTGTAGGCGGTATGAGCGAGAGCGATAATCTTTATATGGATGCAAATCATAACCAAGTTGGCTCTGAATACATTTCGAGTTACAACCTGGGGACGGTGAACATGTATATTCAACAGCGCTACGGTATTGGCGGTGTGGTGAACACGTTCAACACAGCTTGTTCATCGAGCGCCAACGCGATTGCCTATGGCGCACGCCTGATTAAAAATGGATTTGCGAAACGCGCTATTGTTGGCGGCACCGATTCACTGGCGAAGTTTACTATCAACGGCTTTAATTCCCTTGGGATTCTCTCCTCCTCCCTTTGCAAACCTTTTGATACCGACCGGTCGGGTCTAAACTTAGGCGAAGGCGCTGCATTTTTGGTTTTAGAAAAAGAAGAAGATACTAAGGGCAAAAAGATTTATGCCGAATTAAGTGGTTGGGCAAATACAAATGATGCATTTCATCCTTCCTCGTTATCGGATAATGGTGATGGTCCTTACTTAGCTATGAGGGAAGCTTTGTTTCTAGCAAAACTTCAACCGGAACAGATTGGTTTTATCAATGCACACGGCACAGCAACTGAAAACAATGACGAGAAAGAAAGTGTAGCCATGAAACGTTTGTTTGAAAGCATTCCTGCATTTGCTAGCACTAAATCAAACATTGGTCACACCCTTGGAGCGGCTGGTGCTATAGAAGCGGTGTATTGTATTTTGAATTTGATGCATCAGGAAGTTTATACGAACCTGCGTTTTGAAAAACCAATTCAAACAACAGGCTTAACACCTGTTACCGAATACACCAAAATGAATTTAGAACACGTGATGAGTAATTCATTTGGCTTTGGAGGAAATTGTTCATCGCTAATTTTTTCAAAGGCATAGCATGTTTTATATACATCAATCTTCGTGCATTTCTCACCAGCCAATATTCAATAATGTTGACATCGAAGATTTGAGGCCAATTGAAAACAATCTTATTCATGCTATTGAACCGAAGTATGAGAATGTTCCTTTAGGTCAGTTAAGACGAATGGGCCGTGCCTTGCGAATGGGTGTAGGCACCTGCATGAAATTGCTCGGTCCAAACAAGGTGAATGGCTTACTTATTGGAACGGCTAACGGAGGAATAGAGGACAGCATCATGTTCCTGAATCAAATTCATGATTATGAAGAAGGAAGATTAACGCCAACTGCTTTTGTGCAAAGCACTTACAATGCTATTGCAGGAATGGTGGGAATGATTACAGTGAATCATGGCTACAACACCACTCATGTTCACCGCGGACATGCTTTTGAAAATGTGGTGTTAGATGCTGCTATGTTGTTGAAGGAAAACCCCGACAACAATTATTTGATTGGAGGGGTGGATGAAATATCAGTGAAGAATCACCGCCTTGTTTCGCTCGCGGGCTGGTATCGTCATGACCCCGTTTCTAATGCCGATTTATACAACGGCAATGCAACAGGAACTTTGCCTGGTGAAGGTGCAGCTATGTTCATTGTAAGCAATAAAAGCGAAGGTGCGAGGGCAAAACTTACGGGTTTGAAAATGGTGAACAGCTTTGATGAAAACTTTGTAAAAGAGCAATTGAGTTTATTTCTGAAAGAGAATACCGGAAAGATTGATCTGTTTTTACAAGGTGAAAATGGGGACAATCGTCTGCTGAAATATTACAACGCCAGCGAGAGTTTAATGGAAGAAGAAACAACCATAGCGAGATTCAAACATGCCTTTGGAGAATTTCAAACCGTATCCGCTCTTGCGCTTTGGCTATCAACCTATGTTCTGCAAACGCAAATGTTGCCGCAACACTTTGTTAAGAAAAATTCAAGGGATGAATTTAACCGCATCTTGATTTACAATAATTACCAGGGGGCGCAGCATAGTTTTATGCTGGTGGAGAGGTTTAATTAGTTGCTTTCTCCGGTTCCGGTTCAAAAAACACTTTCATATTACACGAAGAAATTTCTTTATCGCTCACAAAAACCTTTCCTGTAATGAGCGTGACTGCGCCAAAAACCCTTCCCTCAATTCTTATTTCTGTGGTTAATTCTTCTCCAGCAATAGGCAAACGAGACACTGAAAAATTTTTTACCTCGCCAATAAATCCGCGTCTGCTTTTTTTGTTTTCTATAAAATCTTCATAGCCCATTTTGCAGCCGGCACTTTGTGCCATGTTTTCAAGTAACCCGGCTAACATGAGCTTTCCGTTTTCGCATAACACATTATCTGCTTCAAACTTAAATGTGGTACTACATTTATTGTCACTAACTTCATTCAGAGAATGAATGAAAACAAAAGGCGGCTTTTGAGGAATAAAGTTGGCGAGTTGCTCTCCGCAGATAGGGAACATTGGTATAAATTTAAAATGCCTGCAATTCTACTAACTTGTTATATATGCCGTTCTTCGCCATTAAGCCAATGTGATTGCCGCGCTCGGAAATTTTTCCATCCTGCATTACAATAATTTCATCAGCATATTGAATGGTGGAGAGCCGGTGTGCAATAACAATGGTAGTTCTTCCTTTCATCAGTTTAGTCAGTGCATCCTGTACCAATTTCTCGGAATTAGAGTCAAGCGATGAAGTGGCTTCGTCTAAAATAAGTATCGGAGGATTTTTAAGTACCGCCCGCGCAATTGTTAGCCGTTGACGCTCGCCTCCACTCAGTTTTCCGCCACGGTCTCCAATGGTAGAATCGTAAGCGTTCTCTAACTTCATTATAAAATCATGCGCATTGGCAATCTTTGCCGCTTCGGTTACTTGCTCACGTGTTGCGTTTTCAATTCCGAATGCAATGTTGTTATGTACCGAATCATTGAAGAGTATAGACTCCTGTGACACCATTCCGAATAAACCGCGCAAATCGTTGAGTTTGTAGTCGCGGATATCTTGTCCGTCAATCAGAATTTTTCCATCACTTATATCATAAAAGCGTGGAAGTAAATCAACCATGGTAGTTTTGCCAGCACCGGACTGACCCACTAGTGCCACCATTTTTCCTTTCTCTACTTTCAGGTTGATACCTTCAAGAATTTTTTTATCGTCAAAATTGTGGTAAGAAAAACAGGCATTTTTGAATTCGATTTCTCTTTTAAACTCTTTAATCTCAATCGCATTCGCTTTCTCTGCAATTTTCACTTCAGCGTCTAACACTTCAAAAATTCGCTGGGCAGATGCCAGTCCTTTGCGGATGTTGTACCAAGCCGAAGAAAAGTTTTTTGCAGGTGGAATTAACTGAGCGAACAAAACCATGAAGCCGATAAAGGTTTCGGCTGCGAGATTTTTATTTTCAAGAACCAACACCCCACCGAAATATAGAACAGAACAAACAACGCACATGGCTAAAAACTCAGTAAGAGGAGAGGAAAGCTCTCTGCGGGTATTTATCTTTCTGCTAAGTGAAAAGAACTCAGAGTTGATTTTGCTGAATTGCTCGCGCATAAATTTCTCAGCATTAAAAGCATGAATTATTCGCAAGCCACCCAATGTTTCATCGGCAATAGAAACCAATCTGCCCGAAACCGACTGCGCCTCGATAGATTGCCCCTTCAAACTTTTCCCCACTCTGCCGATAATAAAACCTGTAATCAGCAACATAATGAAAACAAAGGCAGTCAGTTGCGGGCTCAACATTAGCAAGGCAGCCAGGTAAATAATAATGTTCAGTGGCTCGCGAACGGTTACTTCAATAAAGCTGATAATGCTTATCTCTACTTCTTTTACGTCATCGGTCAGACGAGAGATAATATCGCCTTTTCTTTCTTTTGAATAATAGGAAAGCGGCAACGAAAGAATTTTTGCGTAAAGTTCATCACGGATATCGCGTACAGCACCGCTGCGAATAGGAGCGAGAAAATATAGTGCTAGAAACCTGAATAAGTTTTTGAAAAAGAAAAGCAACGCAATGCCAAGGCAGAATTTTACAAGTGCGACTAATTGTCCATTTGAAGAAATTTCAATACTAAGTGCGTATTTGAGATAATTGAGAATATACTGGGCGCTTAAATGAAATTCTGGCTTGTTAACCACGAACGGAATTTTTCCGAACAACAATTGCAAAAACGGAACAATCATGATGACCGAAAACAACGAGAAGACAACGGTAAGCACGTTGAACAGGACATTCAATGAAGCAATGCCCGAATATTTCCGGATATAACTAAGTATGCGAAGAAGGTTCTTCATATGTCAAATATAGAATGATGCATGAAACGCTTTAATCGGGAAAATATTTCTTGAACCGTTTTTTACCTTTGACGAAATTTTAAAGACCGATGGATTCGCGCAGACAATTAAAAATAGCTTCAGTTATTCAGGAAGCATTTACCGATATTTTAACACGTGACGGGAAACCAATTTACGGTACTGCATTCGTTACCGTTACGACAGTAAAAGTAACCTCGGACCTTTCGCTTGCCAGATTTAATCTTAGCATTTATAATTCGCAAGCACCCGATGCAGTTGTCCAGAAATTCAACGAGCACAAATTTGAACTCAAAAAAAAGTTGGCAGAGAAACTCCGTCACCAGTTACGTGTAATGCCGGAGATAGAGTTTTACCGAGACGAAACATTAGATTACGCTTATCACATTGAAGACATCTTCAAGAAAATAAAAGAAGATGACGAACGAATAAAGGCAGAAGCTGAAAGTCCAAAGCAGGAAGAAATGCCAAAGGCAAAAAAAACAACTATCACTAAAAAGAAACCAGCAGCAAAGCCAAAGGCGAAGTAATTATTGCCTAGTGCCTACTGCCCATTGCGCCATGCTTGCATTCAGAATTGCTTTACGTTATATATTCTCAAAAAAATCCACCAATGCTATCAATATAATTTCTCGCATTAGTATGTTGGGAATGGGTGTGGGTGCATTTGCGCTTATTGTCGTTTTATCAGTGTTTAATGGCTTTGAGGGTTTAGTGCTTTCGCTATACAATTCGTTTTATCCCGATTTAGAAATTCGTGCATTGCACGGGAAAACCTTTGAAGATAATCCTGCACTTTCCGGAAAAATTCTGCAACTCGAAGGCATTGCATCGATTTCACGCACGCTGGAAGAAAACGCATACCTTGAATACGGAGACGAAGCACAGCTCGGAACGATAAAGGGTGTAGATCAAAATTACAACGCAGTAACTACCGTACAACAATACGTGCGTGATGGGAAATTTCTATTACGAGACTCCTCAATGAATTATGCGGTGGTGGGTGCAAACATTAGCTATCCGATGAATATTGATGTGAAGCGCGGAGTTGAGCCGCTAAGAATTACCGTACCGCGCAAAGGTGTAAAAACTGCTTTTGCGCCAGAAGATGCATTCAATACTATGTCAGCAATTCCTGCGGGAGTTTTTTCTATTCAGCAGGAATTTGATTCGAAATATGTTTTTGTGAATCTAAATTTTGCTCGTGAATTGCTTGGAGAAGAGAATCGTGTTTCAGCATATGAAATAAAATTAAAAGATGGCACAGATATAAAGGATTCGAAGAAACAAGTAGCTCAATTGGTTGGTAAGGAATTTGAAGTGCGAACCCGTTACGAGCAAAAAGCAGAAACTTATCGGGTAATGCTGATTGAACGTTGGGTGACAACCGCTATTCTCGGATTTATCATTCTGATCATTTCTTTCA
>CAIYOV010000290.1 GCA_903927935.1 uncultured Bacteroidota bacterium
CGCTTTTTAATTATGATTGCTGGTCAGCGATCACTATTTCTTATCTAACTTACTCTTTTACAATTCGTTTAACGGTTCCATTAACCGTTACAAAATACATACCTGCTTCTAACCCTGCAACATTTAGCTGATATAAATTAGTAGAATTCATTTTTTCGTTTTTAATAATTCGACCGTTAATATCTGACAGCTTAATTTCAAGACTGGAAGAAGGTTCGGCCAACGAAATATTTATGTAGCCCGAAGTCGGGTTAGGGAATAAACTAAATTGACTAGCAGTTATTTCTTCTACACTGGTACCTGCGTTGGCGTAAAACTTCGCTGTTAATGAGCCATAAACCGATGCGCTGCCTGACCCCCCTGTTTCTACATAATTCTGAGCAACGGCATAATAAGTATAAGTGCCTGTAGTTACAGTATACGATCGGGTATGAGAGAACGAATTGCCATCTACAGCAGAGCTGGGTGCTTCCACATTTACGTTGTCTGCATTGGTACCCCAATTTCTGGTATCGCTGGCAGCAAGAACAATTCGGTCGCCAACATCTGAAGAGCAATTTCCATCGAATGTAACCAATACCTTACCATCGGTTGGTGCAGTTATGGTCACCGAATCTAAAGCCACAGCATTTGTTCGCATAGCTACACCGGTTTTTGCAATGCCTTTTAAACCGGGAATGGAGACACTTTGAGGAAAAAATTCTGCCGATAAATTTCCATAAATATATGCACTGCCACTACCTGTTGTATGCACATAGTTTTGACCTACGGCATAGTAGGTATTTGATGTGCCGGCATTTACGTTGTAAATACGGGTATGTGAGAAAGGTGAATACAGCGAAGTAGTAGTAGCTGCTTCTACCGATACATTACCATCGTCCACTCCCCATGAAACAGCATTATTTGCAGCTATAACAATTAAATCGCCAACATCTGAATGAACGTAGCCATCAAAACGAACCACTATTTTTCCTTTTTCGGTTGCGGCTAAGGTAAGCGAACCGAGATTAACAGCGCTGCCTCTTAAATTTCCATTGTAGTATATATCTTGATTAACCGTAGCGGCCGCACCTGAAGCAGGAAAAAACTCTACGGAAAGACTGCCATAAATACTTGCTATGCCAGAACCGGCTTCGTCAACATAGTTTTGACCTACTGCATAAAAGGTATCGGCACCAGCCACCACATTATATGAACGGGTATGTGAAAACGACCTTCTGTTAGCCGAAGCATCGTGAACTAATAATCCGATGTTATCGTTATCGGTGCCCCAATCGGCCTGGTCACTGGCAGCCAGTATAATACGATCTCCGTTATCGCCAATAAAAACACCATCAAAGTGTACCACCACCTCTCCGGCTGAAGGAAAATTAACTGCCTGTTGTGCTAAGACTACCGCGGCACCCCGCAAATTAACATTGGCAGATAAAATGCTTTTTTGCCAAACCAGCGGCTGCGCTTGGATAATGCCCGCAAAAAAGGAAAAAACTAAAACGAGGGGTAAAATTTTTGTTTTCATAATACTTATTTTTTATGCTTAGTTTAAGAATGCTCAAACGTGTATTCTTTTTGGGAAGCAACCAATGATTAAGAATAAAATGCGAAATGACATTCATCATAACAAACAAACGAAGATGTTTACTAAATGACTTTAAATTTTAACCCCACCTGCGTTTTCACTTCAAAACTTCAACATCAACTGCACACCGGTTTGCGGTTTAAGTTTCTGTTTGCTTTTGTGGTAGCGGTTCTGCTCTTTTTGTACCAACTCTAAATGGCGCCATTGGCTGAGGGAGGGCAAGGTGGTGTACTGGCAGAAAAGGTATTGATAACTAAGTCCGTAAAATTGCATGAGCGGCACTACAGTATCTATTTGGAAAGACTGTGAGCCTGTTTCGAGCCGCCTGATAACCCCTTCGTGCAGTCCTGTGGCAATCGCCACGTCTTTAAAGCGTAACAACAGGTGCAGCCTCTTCCGCTTAAGGCGGTAACCAATATTACTAACCAAAAGTTTGGTTTCGTGTGTCATTCTGTTGCAAAGCAGAGGTTCACATAAAGCCCACAATAGTCATAAACTTCTCAGCCGAAAGATAAAAAAACTTTAAAGTACCCTATGTAGGCATTAAGGCGCTTTATAATTGCACCGGCCAACAAGACATAAAGTTCTTTGAAAACCCGCTATAGTTATGTTGAAAGGCAATTTAATTGAGTTGCAAGCCAAAGCAGTTGAATCGTAGGGCAATTCAACTGTATTGTGAGCCCAGGCAATTGATTTGAAGGTCAATTTAATTCAATCGTAAGCCAAAGCAGTTAAATCGAAGGGCAATTTAACTGAGTTGAAAGCCAAGGCAATTGATTTGAAGGTCAAGTTAATTCAATCGCAAGCCAACTCAGTTAAATCGCAGGGCAATTCAACTGAGTTGAAAGCCAAGGCAATTGATTTGAAGGTCAAGTTAATTCAATCGCAAGCCAAGACAGTTAAATCGAAGGGTAATTCAACTGAGTTGAGGGCCAAGGCAATTGATTTGAAGGTCAATTTAATTCAATCGTGAGCCAAAGCAGTTAAATCGTAGGGCAATTCAATCCAATCGTCTGTCAAAGCAGTTAAGTTGAAGGACAATTTAATTGAATTGCCTGTTGAAGCAGTTAAATCGGGCTTCAACGCAACTAAATCGTCTGTCAACACAGTTAAATCCGGATTTCGGGTATCTGATTTAATAGTTATCACACATTTTTTCACATAAAAACCAATTACTATGAACAAAATTCATTGTAGTTTAAACTATCACAACATGGAACTTGACAAGGTAGAATCGTTCTGCCTGGGCGTAAAAGCAGGTTACTTTGGCCACAACCCGCCTTTTACTGTTTTACCTTTAACCGAACTTGCCTACGAAGACCTGATTAAAGATTATGTATTTACCCGCGCGGCTTACGTTAATGGCGGAGAATTGCAGAAAGGACCTTTTTTGCTGGCAAAAGCAGCATTGATGGAAGCTACCGATTCGCTGGCATTTGCAACCGATAAAGTAGCCAAAGGAGACGCTGCTATTATTACACTGGCTGGTTTTGAGCCTACTAAAACAGGTAACAGCGAGGGCGTTAAACCGGGGCAGTGTGTAGTAACCGTTAAAAGAGGCATAGCCGGTGAGTTAATTTCGAACTGCGCTTTAGTTACAGGCGCTAAGCATTATGGCTGTATTATGGTAGAAGGCGGAGCGTTGCCAGATTGGGTTACCATCAGTGCCGATGGCAAAATAGTGATTGATGCTTCTGAATTTACACCGGGCCCCGATCCATCTAAAATAACAGGTGCACAATTCGACCTGACCGACCAGCGCGAAAAGCATTTTACAGGGCTAAAGCACGATGCTACCTATTACTTTTATTACTATGCCGTAAATGCCACAGGTGTTGGCCCGCTTAGCGAGGTGGTGAGTATGGTGTGCTGGTAAACCCCTAAATCCCCTAAAGGGGACTTTGAACAAAAGCAAAAAGCCCCGTATGGGGCTTTTTGCTTTAAAGAATCTTTCCCAAAGTTTTAATAAAAACCATATTTTACTTTTTTAGCGCTCCAATTCAACAATCAAAACACAAACAATAATGAAAAAAGCAACTACCCTTTTGCTTCTTGCACTGTTTTTAATTACTGGTATTAACAGTTGTAAGAAAGAAACCACGACACATAACCCAGCCGATGATTACAAAGTAACTGTATTCAACAACCAAAGCGGCAACCCATCTGCCGATGCTCTGCAGGCGCAAATAGTAAACACTAAAGACAACTATCAGATTAATATTTATGGCTCTTTCCTGGGCAACAACAGCCCCGACCAGATAAATACAGTTACCTACCATAAAGATGGTAATGACACCCTTGTAGATTTAATACTTGACCCAACTACGCATAAACTACAAACAGCTTTTACCGAGGTGAACGGAGTAAAGCAACGTTGGGTAATTAAACACGAATACATTCCTGGTAACGATAGTGCGATAATCATTTCTGTATATGATTATGACTGGACAGCCAACACCAGTGTGCTCAAATTTCAAAGCAGGTTCGAAACACACAACGGTGTTCGCACAGAAACTCCGATTTACTCCAGCTTTAAAACCAACGACCTGTTTGGTGTGGGTGCAATAGCCGCAGGTTTAGTTGTTGCCGAGGCGGCATTTTATGGCACCGGTATCGGCTTTTTGGGTACAGCCGCAGGGGCTGCCCTGGTAGGCGCAGCCGGTACTGTTGTAGCAGTAGGTGCGGCCGTGGCAGTAATAACTGCTGCTGTAGCAGTGGTAACCAGTTCCAGTGCCAATGCATCTGAACTGACCCCCGGTAATAACCCTTTGCCTACTAACACACCAACCAATAATCCCACCACCGGTAATAATAACCCAACTCCTAATTTACCACCATCTCCATGCAGCGGGGTCAACATTACTTTTACACAGGGTATGGATTCGCAGGGGTCTATTGCTATTAACTTACCTACCGGTGGCACCGCGCCTTATATGTATGCGCTTGGTTTTCCGCTCAACTTTCAAGCGAGTCAGTTTTTTATTGGTGCTCATGCTAACGGCTCTTATCAACTTACCGTAAAAGATGCTAATGGCTGTACTGCTTCCAAAGTGGCAATACTACATCATGCACCTGTTTTAGACAGTGTTACTGATTTTGAGGGCAATGTTTACCATACTATTGCTATAGGCAATCATGTTTGGACACAAGAAAACCTGAGATCAACAATTTATAGCGATGGAACTCCCATTCCTCAAGTAGAAGACAGTCTTTTATGGGGTCAACTGACCACACCCGGCTGGTGCAATATTTATCATAACCCCGGCAACACTGCCGTATATGGCAAAATGTATAACTGGTATGTAGGTGCCGACCCGCATAATGCCTGCCCTGTTGGTTGGCATGTTGCTACCGCAGCTGATTATAACGAACTTTTTAACGATTTAGGGGGTTCTGCAAATGCTTATACGGGCATTACTTCAGTCGATTCATTTGCAGCCAAGTTTAGTGGTTATCGCTATCCAAATCTTAATTGTAGTTTTGTTCAGGCAGGTAATTGGGCCTGCTATTGGACCTCCAACGAACAAGATGCTGCTAATGGCGTTCATTATATATTACATTACCTTACGGACAATTCTGCAACCGACTATTGGTTAAAAACTGCTGGAATGTCCTTGCGTTGTGTAAAGAATTAACAGGGAATTATAGTAAAACCAAAAGCCCCTTAAAAGGGGCTTTTGGTTTTAATGAAACAGGTGTCTGATACCTACATCAGGGGCAAAAAAATAGAGTGCAACCACCCCGTTGCACTCTAAGCGGAACAGATAGCTCTGTCCCTAACACTCAACCCATTGAGTATGTTTATCGGTTTAAACCGAGATATCTTTATTACCAAGTAAGGCCATCAATTCTGCCTTAACATCATCGTAACTCTTCTCCGCATTTGCTTCTACAAACTCCACCTGATCCGGAAACATCGATTTCACTCTCTCAATTCCATCGGTTGCAAAAACATAAAATGCGGTTAGTTTTCGCTCCATCTGGCTTTCAATCATATGGCGAATTTATAACAGGTTTTCTTAAAATTGAGTTTGGTTATTTAACATAAATCAGATATTTTGACTTTTGAAAGGCCTTTGGGTTTATACTTTCCTTATCTCTCTTAAATTTACAGCGCACTAACATCCGTTTCTTTACTTTTCAATTTTCAGGTTATGAAGAATATTATACCCGTATTTCTTTTGTTGTTCAGTATATCTGTCAGCTCCCAGCCCTTGCAGGAATACTATTTCAATAACAGTTTAGCCGGCACCGGAGGCGGTGGAACCATCACCGAATTACTGTCGTGCAGTGCGGTTGCGGGAAGTTTTGGCACTGATTCTATTATTACCACCAATGGTTTATGTTCTGTATCCACTGCTTTTTGCTTCAATGCCGGTGGAGGGTTCAGCTATCCTAACAGCAGTATTACAGGCAGTTACAGTATTAACCTCTTTTTTAAGTTCAATACCTTAGGGGGATGGTCGCGCATTATCGATTTTTCGAACAGTGTAAACGATGCCGGGTTTTATCTGCTGAATAATTGTCTCAATTTTTTCCCGAACGGCAATGTGGGAACCTGCCCGTATTTTCAGCCCAACATTTACTACCTCTTCACTTTTGTAAGAGATGGAGCCACTAACATTATTTCGGTTTATGTAAACGGCACTTTGTTCAGCACATACAACGATACCGGCAATGTTTATAGACCCGCCACCAACACAACTCCCATTATCTTTTTCAGAGATGACAATGCGGTACCATGCGAAAGCAAGGCAGGATGTATAAAATATGCTTCGGTCAGCTCACAGCTTTTATCCGCTGCTCAGGTTGATACCATCTGGCAGAATATCTGCAATATCTCTCTGCCACCCTGCACTGCGGCTATTTCCTATCTGGGCACTCCGTTTAATAACAGTATCACCTCCCCGCAAAGCGTTACACAAACCGGAACCACGGGTGGAATCTACACCTCTACATCGGGCTTAACTATAAATTCAACAACCGGAGCCATTACACCCAGCGCCAGCACCCCGGGAACATACACCGTTACTTATTCTGTATCGAATGCCGGAGTTTGCTCGCCTGTAACCGCCACCACCAGTGTTACCATTACGTCCTCTTCTTTCAGTTGCAGTCCATCGGGTAACACCATTATCTTTTCTAACTATGACGGGGGCTTTTTAAATATCAATGTAGATGTAAATATTCCGAACCTTAAGATAGGTGTTGTTACTTACGAACCGGTAGTCATCACGCTTACCGGACCTTATGCCGCCAACGTTACTAAAGTACTCCGTGCAGGTTTCCCGAATACCAATAACAACAACTGCAACCTGGGAGTTTTTACAACCGCCATCAACGGACCGGTACCGGCCAACTATTCCATTGTAAATATTCCTCCCGTAGGGCTTTCGAACCCCAACGGATACGCTTCGGGAATTATCTGTGCTTACTCCTGCAACACTACTTCTAACCAGGGCGGGTGTAACACCATTGACCAGGTGCTCGATTATTTCAATACTCAGTTAGGAGGCTCTGTTTATTCGCTTAACGTGCAATATTGCTGCTGGCAAAACACTAATACTTATCAGGTATCTGCTTTGAGCAACAGTTGCTGTAATTCACCTTCACCATCAGCCACTATTGCCTATCCGGGAACACCTTATTGCAAATCACTGAGCAATGCACAACCGGTAACCCTGACCGGAAGCCCGGCAGGAACATTCAGTGCCTCACCATCCGGATTGAGTATAGATGCAGTAACCGGCAGCATTACGCCAGGTACCAGCAACATAGGCAACTATACAGTTACCTACAGCGTTGCCGGTTGTCCTAACTTTACCACCACGGCTGCAGTAGGTATTATAGCCTCTCCGGCTGCAGGTATCTCTTATGCCGCTAACGCGTTCTGTTCCGGTGCCCCGGTGCAAAACGTAACTCAAACCGGAACCACAGGTGGTATTTACTCAGCCGGTACGGGATTAAGTATTGACTCATTAACCGGAACCATTGCTCCTGCCAACAGTGCAGTTGGCAACTACACGATATCGTATACATTACCGGCTTCAGGCGGATGTGCCGCATACACAACTACAGCACCGGTGGCTATTTCGCAGGCGGTTACTTCTTCGTTCACGCACAGCATTTGCCAGGGAGATACTTATTCGTTCAGTTCTTACGTAGCGGATACTACCGGCATTTATACCGATACACTTTCTACCAGTTCAGGCTGCGATTCGATACTCATACTGAATTTAACGGTGAATACACTGCCAACCGGTACCATCACCACCAACACAACTATTTTCTGCCCCGGTGACAGCACTCAAATTTGCGCTCCTGCCGGTTTAAATTCTTATTTGTGGAACACCGGTGCAAATGGTTCCTGCATTTACGCCATCAATGCCGGTAACTATTACGTAACCGTAACCGATGCTAACAGCTGCTCAGCGGAATCTAATCACACAGCCATCAGTGTTTATCCTTTGCCTTCAGTTTCGGTAAGTGTAAACGGAGATACTTTAAGTGCCTACAATGCAACATCGTATCAATGGTATTTAAACGGAATCGAGATAAACGGAGCACAAAACAGCATTTATATAGCTCCGGTTACCGGCTCGTATCAGGTCCAGGTAACCGACACTAACGGATGCACAGCTTTATCCAATAGCATTCAGGTTACGGCAACTGGAATTACTGAAATTGTTTCAGAAGATTTTAAAGTTTATCCCAACCCCGTTGAATTGGAAAGGTGGAATCTGGAATGCGGCAGTAATATGATTGGCCACACGCTTGAAATATTTGATGCCAGCGGAAGAATGGTGTTCAGCGAGGAAATCAGGAACTGTAAATCAGAAATAAATTTCACGGCCGCCAAGGGAATCTATTATCTGCGTGTAAACACCGCTAATAAACAGGTAGTAAAAAAGCTTATTCACTTATAATATCAGGAGCGTAAATCTACTTCAGGCATTCCTCAACCGAAATCTCAAACAGGCGTTCTAAGGTTATACCCATAGCGCGCGCCTGTTGAGGAACAATGCTTTCTTCGCTCAAACCCGGTATCGAGTTGACTTCAAGCATGTAGTATTCACCTCCTTTAATAATGTAATCAATCCGGCACATCCCTTTAAAGTCAAGCTTCCTGTAAATGAACACAGAAGTTTCCTGAATCTTTTTTGCCAGGTCTGTATCAATTTCAGCCGGTGTTACTTCCTGCGAATTGCCTTCGTATTTAGCTTTGTAATCAAAAAACTCCCCCTTGCTTCTTATCTCGGTAAGCGGAAGTGCCACTACTCTCCCATCCATGGTTATAACCCCGCAGGTTACTTCGGTTCCTTGTATAAATTCTTCTACTAAAATTTCGTCATCATACTTAAATGCATTTTCAATAGCCGGTAGCAAATCTTCCTGCTTCGAAACTTTCGATACACCATAGCTTGAACCGTTTTTATTGGGCTTTACAAAAACAGGTAAAGGAATTTCTGATTTGTGATTTACCCACCGTGACTTATAAAGCAACTCAGCTTTCGCAGTTTTGATTCCCACCAGTGCCAGATATTCTTTACAACGCAGCTTATCAAACGTAAGCGAAGCCTGCAGTATGCCACAGGCGTTATAAGGAATTTTTAAAAGGTCAAAGTACCCCTGCAATTTTCCATCTTCGGCAGGTGTGCCGTGCAATGCCATAAACACAGCATCGAAAGTTATTTTATGCCCTTCAATAGTAAATGAGAAATCATTTTTATCAATATAAATTTTAGTCGGATTGTCGCGGTCAACTAACCAGTCGTTTCCATCAATCACAATTTTAAAAACGTTGTATTTGTCTTTGTTGAGGTGTTTGCAAACCACATCAGCACTCTTCAACGATATTCCCCGTTCGCTGGCTTCGCCTCCGGTAATTACGGCAATGTTCTTTTTCATACTCTGATTATTAACGCTAAGGAATTATTTTATTCCATCGTTTGCGCTTGTTTCTTTTCAACAAACCGAACAATTCTATTTTCGTGCATCGAAATTTAGACAATGAGAGCAATTGAAAATTTAGTGGTGTTAGGAAAGCGCTTAAGCAATTCGGAAGAAGTGATGGATAAAATTGCAACTGCCGAAAACAAAAATCCGTGGTTTGTTCCTCGCTTTGTGTTTTCGGCTTTTGATGCCATTACAAAGGAAATGCTGGATGAAAAAAAGCTGAAGGAATGGTTGGAAAAATATGAAATGAAGACGGTGAATAAAACCATTGGACTTATTTTTGCAGGAAATATTCCCTTAGTAGGCTTTCACGACTTCCTGTGCTGCTATGTTTCGGGTTGCAACATGAAGATTAAACTCTCCTCTAAAGATGATGACTTGTTTCTGTTTGTCCTGAAACTGCTCGAAGAGATTGACCCGGACATAAAAACAAAAGTTGAAATAGTTGACAAGTTAAAAGACTTTGATGCTGTGATTGCTACCGGAAGCGATAACACCAACCGTTATTTCGAATACTATTTCCGCAACTATCCCAAAATACTCCGGAAGAACAGGAACTCAGTGGCAATACTAACCGGTGAAGAAACAGAAAGCGATTTAGAGAAATTAGCTGATGATGTTTTTATGTATTTCGGTTTTGGCTGCCGTAATGTTTCTAAATTGTATGTACCAACCGGTTACGACCTTACACAACTGTTCCCTCGTTTCGAGACAAATTATAAATGGCTGCATAACCATAACAAATTCATGAACAACTACGATTACAACCGTACGTTGCTTATGCTTAACAAGACTCCTCACCTATCCAACGAGTTTTTAATGCTTGTAGAAAATCCTGCTATTCATTCTTCCATTGCAACACTTAATTATTCTTTCTGGCACGATGAAAACGTTTTGAATTCACTATTAAATCAAAATGCTGATAGAATACAATGCGTAGTTTCAAAACAACCCGGGCAGTGGAACATTACATCATCTGTTGAATTCGGAAAAGCACAGCATCCTCAATTATGGGATTATTCTGACGGAACAGATACCCTTAAGTTCTTGATTGATATGTCTTAAGTGGAGTGTGAATAGTCTTGAGTAAATATTTTTTCCTGATTTAACACTATAGGTTGTATTTAATGTCCAATTAATTACTTTTGATACAAATAAACCTGACTAAAATCATGCAAAAACTCTTCCTGGTTATTCTGTCGTTCATTCTGATTAGCTTTTCTTATTCACAAACCCCCTATCAAAGAGTTTACGCTTCTCTAACTAAATGTCAAAACAGTGCGTGCCATAGCGCCACTGCTACCGATGGTTCTGAAGTATTGAAATTTGATGGTGGTCAGTCGGCAGTTTATACCGCACTATTTGGTAAAAATGCCAGCAACCCAAGTTCAGTTTCTAAACATGAAAAATTAGTAAAACAACAACATCCGTATTTCAGTTTCCTGCTTCGTAAAATTGCCGGAGCTGATTTTGATACAGATTTAGCCATAGATACAACTACCGAAGGTACCCTGATGAAGGATACCAGCGGAAATGTTTTTTCTAAAAAAGAAATTGAGTTTATACGTCAGTGGATTACTTTTGGTGCTAAACAAAATTATGGTGGCAGCGAGTCTCAACCAAACTGGCAATTAGTAAACGATTTCTACGATTCTCTTGATGTTACGGGTGTTAATCATTTTTTACCTAAACCTCCAAAACCAGCTGCAGGCACAGGTATGCAATTGCGTATGGGGCCTATCTTTTTGCCTTTTACCGGTGAAATCGAACAAGAATATTTACAACAGCAGGAAGTTTATTTCCCTTACCTGCCTGAGGTAAACGAAATTGATGGCTTTATGAACCAACAGTCACACCACTTTTTATTATTCAAGTACCCTGATTCAGCTTCTGCTGTAAACAGTAATGCAGTTGACATTAATAACGTATGTAAAGTTGCTATACCTATTACCAGTTTTAATGGTGATAAAGACCTGACCGCTTCATGGCAAAACGATAATAATTTTGTTTTACCTCAAGGTACCGGTATATTTTGGGATCAGAAGACAATTTTTGATATGAATTATCACATCAAAAATTACAATGCATCTTTTATCCTTCCATGCGATTTCTATTTCAATGTATACTTCAAACCAAGAAGTTCTTCTACCATTGAAATGAAGACACATATTTCGCAACAACTTTTCACTTTGATCATACCGCAGGGTGTTCAGACAATAACCTACGATGATCCGGTTAATAGTAGTAATCCTCCTGAAACCCGTTATTTATGGATGGTTGCAGGGCATACGCACGAGTGGGGCACTAGTTTTGATCTTTATCAACGGGACACATTAGGGAACCTTGGGAATAAAATTTATGATGGCGCTGGATTAGAAACTAATAACGGATCTTACTATGATAATTCATTAGGATATTGGGATTGGCATCATCCTCCAGTTGAATACTGGCCGGATCTTCTTCCTATCAGATTTGGAAAATTTGGTACTAAAAAAGGGGGATTAGTTGCTAAAACAGTGTATAACAATAACACTTCTAATATTTTATTTTTCAGTTTACAGACCAATGGAGAAATGCAACTGTGGTATACAATGTATACCAGTCAGCCTTTAGGAAGCACAACTGCTATCAACGATGATACTAAAAAAGGAATTTACTTTGAGGTAAAACCCAACCCTATGAACGCTAATGGCAAATTGGTTTACACACTTGAAAGCAAATCTCAGGTAGAGTCGAGTGTAATGGATGTAACCGGTAAATTGGTTGCGCATCTCAATACTGAAAGGCAAGAAGATGGTGTACACGAAATAACTATC
>CAIYOV010000291.1 GCA_903927935.1 uncultured Bacteroidota bacterium
ATTGTTCCTTCAAACACTCTTTCCGCTGGTCCTGTCAAAAATACATTCCGGTAGCCTCTTCCTGACTGTTCAAATTTCACCTGCAGTTTACCGCCTAATGTTTCAATCTTCACTTCATTCAAACCTGTTCCATTCCTGGAAGCAAAAGCAAGAGCTGATGCCACCACACCCGTTCCGCACGAAAGTGTTTCGCCCTCCACTCCTCTTTCGTAAGTTCGAACAAATAATTCATCGGCATTTTTCTTCTCGGCAAAGTTTACGTTAATACCATCCTGCTTAAATCTTTCTGAGTAACGTATCTTATGTGCGTCTTCCACTACTTTTAGATTGCTTACGTAATTTACAAACTGAACATAATGGGGCGAACCGGTGTTCAGCACATAGTCGTTATTGCAATATTCAATTGTATCGACATCTTTCATTTTAAGCGAAACAGTGCCATCCAGCAATATCTGTCCTTCATGCTCGCCATCAATAGCCATAAACTTGCAGTGTGTAGTAATAATACCCATGTAACGGGCAAACTGAATCAGACATCTTCCACCGTTGCCGCACATCGAGCTTTCGTTGCCATCGCTGTTGAAATACACCATTTCGAAATCGTAACCGGCTTTTTCCTGAAGGTAAATTAAGCCATCAGCACCAATACCAAACCTGCGGTCACACAATTTTTCAATCATTGCCCTTTCTTTAGTTAAACCATAGGCACGATTATCAATCATAATAAAATCGTTTCCGGTGCCCTGGTACTTATAGAATTTAACGGTCATTTATATTATGGTGTTAAAACGTATTAATTGAAGTAACATTATCTTGCTAAATTCATTCAATAGCAAATAAATTTGACGTGCAATCGTTTTCAAATTCAAAGCATAAAAATAAAAATCAAAAAATATGAACATCAGAAAAATCGGATTCACAGCGTTAGTAGCTTTTGTAAGTGCCTTTGCCGCAGTGGCTACATTCAACTATCTCGGCCTTAACAAGCAACAGGTCTCCATTGTTGAACAGGGAACACCGGCTAAGTATGCAGCCTATGCACGCAGTAACGAGTCGCAACCTATTGATTTCAGATTTGCCGCTTCCACATCTACTCCTAGTGTGGTGCATATCAAATCTACCTTTAAAGCTGAAAGAGTAGCATCCAACGGCTACCAGGATCCTTTTCAGGATTTTTTCGGCAATAACTTTCAGCAGTTTTTCCACGGGCAAAGCCCATACAAGCGCGAACTTGAAGTAGCTACCGGTTCGGGTGTAATTGTTTCTAAGGATGGCTACATTGTAACCAATAATCACGTAGTGGAAAATGCGGATGAGGTGGAAGTGATGATGAATAACAACAAAAGCTACAAAGCAAAAATTATCGGTCGCGATGCCGATACCGATTTAGCACTGGTAAAAATAGAGGCCAGCGGACTGCCTTCGATCAATTTTGCAAATTCCGATTCCGTATTGATTGGCGAATGGGTAATGGCAGTGGGTAATCCTTTTAATCTGGAATCGACAGTAACGGCAGGTATTGTGAGTGCGAAAGGAAGAAACATTAATTTAATTGGCAATGAAGGACAGAAACCAAACAACACGGCCATTGAATCTTTCATACAAACCGATGCTGCAGTAAACCCGGGCAACAGCGGTGGTGCACTGGTGAATGTGAGTGGGGAGCTAATTGGAATCAACACGGCAATTGCTTCGCCTACCGGTTCATATGCGGGTTACTCATTTGCGGTTCCTTCAAACATTGTGAAGAAGGTAATATTCGATTTACAGAAATTCGGAGTTAGTCAAAGGGGTTTCCTAGGTGTTACCATCCGCACTATGGATGATAAGACTGCAAAAGAAGTTGGTTTCGACAAACCTTACGGGGTATATGTAGATGGCGTAAATAAAGGTTCAGCGGCCGATGATGCCGGATTAAGAAACAAAGATGTAATTACAAAAATAAATGGGGTAAGCGTAAACTCTTCACCTGAATTACAGGAGCAAGTAGCTAAATACAGCCCCGGTGATAAGTTAGCCGTTGAGGTAATACGCGATGGAAAAACCTCTGACCTGAATGTTGTTTTGAAAAATAAATACAACACCGTAGCACAATTAGATAACACTAAGGATATTTTGAACGTGCTTGGAATAAAAGTGGAAAACCTTACA
>CAIYOV010000292.1 GCA_903927935.1 uncultured Bacteroidota bacterium
AACCTTTTTTTCAATGTGCCCGCTAGAAGGAACTTTTTGAAGAGCGATACAGTTGAATTGAAAAATATTATTGAAGAATTTCAGCGCATTGCCCTGGCACATCCCAAAATAGGTTTTCAGCTTTTTAATAATGATTACGAAATGTATCATTTGAAATCGGGAAATCTGAAACAGCGAATTGTCGCACTCTTCGGAGATAATTATGCGGAAAAGATTGTTCCGGTAGAAGAAAAAAGCTACGCGCTTCATGTATACGGCTTCACCGGCAAGCCCGAGTTTTCAAAAAAAACGCGGGGTGAACAGTTTATTTATGTCAACAACCGGTTTATTAAATCTCCGTATCTGAATCATGCTGTTTCGATGGCATTTGAACAGATGATCCCACAGGGTAGTCATCCATTTTATGTTCTATTCTTAGACATTGACCCCTCCAAGATTGACATCAATGTGCATCCCGCTAAATATGAAATCAAATTTGAGGACGAGAAACTGGTTTACACATTCGTAAACCTGGGAGTGAAACACGCGCTGGGGGCATACAGCGTTTCGCCCACTTTAGATTTCAATCAGGAACACCATTTGAATAATAACGACACGTTTACGCAGCAGCCACGTACCTGGCTGGAGATTACGCAACACGCTACTTCAACAAGAGACGCAAAGAAATTTGCACCGCCCTCTAATTTTCAGCCGTTGACTAAACGTGAGGATAATAATTTAAAGAATTGGGAACATGCATTTGACACAATTGGAAAGGCCGAAGTAAATACCGGAAACGGTCTTTCATCAGACATCAGGCACCGGACATCCGACAACGAATCATATAAAGAGGCGGTTCCTCCTCACCAAATACAAAACAGATATATAGTTTCTCAAATTAAGAGTGGTTTTATTCTGATAGATCAGCAAGCCGCACACGAGCGAATTATGTTTGAACGGTATTTAAAGTTGCTCGATAGAAACAGAAATGAAAGTCAGCGACAGTTATTTCCGCAGAATTTAGATTTAAATGCAATGGACACACAAATACTATTGCTGATACTTCCCGAAATAAATAATCTCGGTTTCGATATTCAGGAGTTTGGAAAAAACAGTTTTGTGATTCACGGTTTTCCGGCTGATATTTTGCAGGGCGATGAAAAGAAAATGATTGAAGAACTGATTGAACAGTTCAAATTGAATTCGCAGGTAACCAAACTTTCCAAGCGTGAAATGCTGGCAAAATCATTGGCACATAGCTCAAGTGTTAAGGCCGGTAAAAAACTTTCGGTAGAAGAAATGAAAACTTTAATTGATGAATTGTTTGCTTGCGAAAATGCGTTCACCGCTCCAAATGGTCGGTTTACTTTTATTACACTCGCAAACGATGAACTAGAAAAACGTTTCGAGAACAAATAATTTGCCTGCTCAATCGTTTCATCTCTTCAATTAGATTTGCCACCATATGTTTGAAAATATAAATACACGAAGCGCAACATTCAATCTCATCATCATTAATGTGCTGGTGTTTTTTGCCACCTCTATTTTTGGCGAAAAAATGTATGAGTTTTTTTCGTTGTTTTATCCTGCCAGTCCGTATTTTAAACCGATGCAACTCGTTACGCACATGTTCATGCACGGAAACCTGGGACACATTTTTTCCAACATGTTTGCACTTTTTATGTTTGGAGCAATTCTTGAACGGTTTTGGGGTCCGCAACGATTTTTGTTTTTTTATTTCGTTACCGGATTAGGGGCTATGTTATTGCACACAGCGGTGCAGGCATGGATTATTCACAACTACACCGGTTCGTTTGCGCCATCTATGCAAGTGCTAAATGAATTTCCGGAAGCAGCAGCCATGTATGTAACTCCAACAGTTGGTGCATCCGGGGCCATTTTCGGAATCCTGATTGCGTTTGGCACTTTGTTTCCAAATACAGAATTGTATTTAATGTTTCTGCCCATACCCGTGAAAGCAAAATATTTTGTATCGCTTTATGTAGTGTGGGAATTGTACCGCGGAATCAGCATGAGCCAAGGCGATAACGTAGCGCACTTCGCTCACTTAGGCGGTGCATTGTTCGGTTTCCTATTGGTAAAATATTGGAACCGGAATCGGAATTCTTTCTTTTAATACTCTTTGCTTTTATACGGAACCTTCTTCAGTGATTCGAAGAGTGCCTTGCATTTTTCTTTTCTATCAGGATTATTCATGGCAAAAAACCAATAGATTTCATAATCACCACCGTTCATGGCAAGTTGCATGGTGCCTTGGGATTTATGTTCAGCGATTTCCCAGTTCACAATTATTTTATAGCTGAGTTTATTCTTATACCCAAAACCAACTGTTTTGTCGAATGAATACATCGCACTCTTCCCTTCAATTTTTGTTTCGGTGTAATTTTTCAATTGCTCAAATTGAAACGTGTCTTTCACATTTGAAACAGAAACACCCAACACAATCGGCCGCTGAGTTTGCGGAAGCAATTGAACAGTTCGTAAAGCAAGAAGTGTTGCCGCCTTATGATGTGCATGCGTTTCGGGGACCGGTAACAGGCAAACCACAAAATCGTATTTCGTGGTTGTCATAATTTCCTTTAATCGGGTATTCACCCAGTTTACATTCCATGTTGTATCAAGCGGTTCGCGCTCATCCAAACCGTAGTGTGCATCTTTCTGATCTAAAAAATAAATGTTGTTGGTGCCTATAATTTTCCCGGCATTAATCAATTCCTGTTTGCGAATACGCGGTAGGTTTTCTCTGCCGATTTTTTCATCTGTTAGTTCCAATCCGTAATATGATTCGGCCAGTGTTGAATATTTATATCCGCCTTCTCCATTAGTAATAACGCACTGGTCAACAGTTCCATTCATTTCGTGCGTTACCTTATAAATTACGGCAGCCATTCCTGTTTCGTCATCGGGATGAGCCGTTACCACCAAAATTTTTGGTCCGGTTCTTTGCGCTTCTGCCCGAACAAAGAATGCCAGCAGTGAGAGAAGAAAAATATTTTTCATATCGTAAACTTAGCAATCATAAATTCACTTTATGAACAAGCTAATTCGTGGATTAAGTTTAAGGCAAGCTGTTGCAATTAATACCATTGATATGGTGGGTATTGGCCCGTTTATAACCATTCCATTCATTATAGGGGCCATGAACGGTCCGCAATGTATTTTGGCTTGGGTGCTTGGAGCGGTACTTTCTTTTGCCGATGGTTCGGTGTGGGCAGAACTTGGCGCTAAGTGGCCCGAAGCCGGTGGCAGTTATTCGTTTCTTCAAAATCTGTATGACAAGAAAAAATGGGGGAGATTACTTTCGTTTCTTTACATCTGGCAAACCATTATTCAGGCTCCACTTGTTGTTGCTTCAGGAGCTATTGGCTTTTCACAGTATCTCACATTTTTAATTCCCCTAAACAGCATTGAGCAGAAATTGATTTCCGGTTCCTTAGTGTTGCTCATTACTTTCTTATTGTATCGAAAAATTACCGATATCGGAAAAATATCGGTGTTTATGGGAATGATGGTCGGTGGAACTATTCTGTGGTTAATTCTGAGTGCCGTTCCAAATTTCAATTCTTCAATGGCATTTACTTATTCAAAAGACGCTTTCGACCTTACACCGGTTTTCTTTTTAGGGTTGGGGCAGGCAAGTATCAAGACCGTTTATTCTTTTCTGGGCTATTATAATGTTTGCCACTTAGGAGGAGAAATTAAGGAGCCAGGGCACAACATTCCGCGCAGTATTTTTATTTCAATTACAATAATTGCCGTGCTGTATTTACTAATGCAGATTTCGGTTCTTGGAATAATACCCTGGCAGGAGGCAAAGGACACCCCTTTTATCGTTAGTTTATATTTTGAAAAAATTTATGGACACACCATTGCGCTTGTCGCCACAGCCTTAGTTCTGTTCATTGCTATTACTTCGCTGTTTGCTGTATTGCTTGGTTACTCGCGTGTTCCATATGCAGCAGCGGTTGATGGTAATTTCTTTGCCGTATTCGGCAAACTTCATCCTACCAAGCACTTTCCACATATTTCTCTGCTGGTGCTGGCCGCGATGGCTTTTGTTTTCAGCTTGTTGTTTAAAATGAAAGAAGTGATTACCGCTATTATTATAATGCGGATAATAGTTCAGTTTCTTGGGCAAAGTGTTGGTATTCTTCTTTATCATCAAAGGTTTAAAGAAGAGAGTTTCCCTTTCCGTATGTGGCTTTATCCTCTGCCCGCATTTGTCGGAATTGCGGTGTGGATTTTCATTTTCTTTTCGGCTGATTGGTTTTACATAGCCGGAGCAATTAGCGTAATTGCTTTAGGCTGCTTGGTATATTGGTTGAAAGAAAATCGGACTGCTTAGTGTGCATTCTGCATTGTTCTGTTTAAAAACCCTCTCGCATTCCATTGTAAAGCATTGGATATTCGCCCAAAAGAAAAGTAGATGCAGGTTTTAAAATTCGGAGGCACATCGGTTGCCAATGCGGAAAATATTTTGAAGACAATTGCTATAGTGCAAAAAGCAGTTGCGAAAGGGAAAACTATGGTAGTTGTTTCTGCGCTTGGCGGAACAACTGATATGCTGATTGATGCCGGAAAATTGGCAGCAGGAGGAAATGAGATTTATAAAGAAAAGCTGAGCGCTATTGAGCAGCGTCATTTGCAAACGGTTAAGGATTTAATACCGGTAGCAAATCAAAGTGCCATTTTAAGCGAAGTAAAAAAGCAATGCAACGAACTGGAGGCTATATGCGAAGGAATTTTTCTTTTGCGCGAATTATCTAACCGGACCCTCGACCGAATCGTAAGTTTTGGAGAGTTGCTTTCTTCCATCATTATTTCACACAAACTGAAATCACTCGACATTCCACATGAATGGAAAGATTCGCGTGAACTGATCGAAACCAATTCTAACTACACTTTCGCAGCTGTAAATTTTGATGCTACCAATAAAAAGATTGCTGCCTTTGTAAAGGAAAGACCTTGCACACTTTATTTGTTTCCCGGCTTTATTGCGAGCGATGCCAATGGCATAACTACTACGCTGGGCCGTGGTGGCTCTGATTATTCAGCCGCTATTTTTGCGGCAGCGGTTAAAGCAGGTGTACTTGAAATATGGACAGATGTAAGCGGTATGATGACCGCGGATCCACGTTTAGTGCAAAATGTAAAAGTGATTCCTCGCATTTCTTATAAAGAGGCCATGGAGCTTTCTCATTTTGGAGCCAAGGTTATTTATCCGCCAACTATTCAACCGGTAATGAGCCTGGGAATGTCGCTGTGGATTAAGAACACCTTTGCACCGGAAGATGAAGGAACATTGATTGAAAATAAATCTGACGCAAATCAGAACGTTGTCAGCGGTATTTCAAGCATCGGAAAAGTTTCGATGTTGTTGCTGGAGGGTAGCGGCATGATTGGTATTCCCGGGTTTTCAAAACGTTTGTTCGATGCGCTTTCAAAAGAAAAGATAAATGTGATTCTGATTACGCAGAGTTCTTCGGAACACTCCATATGCGTGGCCATTGACGAAATAAATGCCGTTAAAGCAAAGGCCGCTGTTGATGCTGAGTTTGAATATGAAATAAGCGTAAAGAAACTGGAGCCGCTTAACGTGGAAAATTCTTTAGCCATTGTTGCGCTGGTTGGCGACAACATGAAAAATCATCCGGGCATTAGCGGCAGAATGTTCAGCGCGCTGGGAAAGAACGGTGTGAATATTCGTGCCATTGCACAGGGCTCTTCCGAAAAAAATATTTCGGCAGTAATAACCGCACCGGACGTTAAAAAAGCCATTAACGTTTTGCATGAAGAGTTTTTTGAAACTGTTTATAAGCAGGTGAACCTGTTTATTGCAGGAGCCGGAAATGTAGGCAAGCGCTTGATTGAGCAATTGAAACAGCAACAGGAATATTTGCAAAAGCAATTGCGTTTAAATATCCGCGTAGTGGCTATTGCGAACAGCAAACAAGTTGCGTTGAATGAGGAAGGGATTGATTTGAATAAATGGGAAAGTGAATTAAAGAATGCCGCACCCATGAAATTGAATGAGTTGGTAAAATTCATTCAGGAAAAAAATCTTCGCAATTCTGTTTTTGTTGATGTAACCGCTAACGAAGAGGTTTCAAAAAGCTACGCTTCGCTGCTGCAGAAGAGTGTATCGGTGGTGGCCTGCAATAAAATTGCAGCTTCTTCTGCTTACAATAATTATGAGCAATTAAAAAACACTGCACGCGAATTCAATACTTCGTTTTTTTTTGAAACCAATGTTGGTGCAGGTTTGCCGGTTATAGGTACGCTGAATGATTTAATGCGAAGCGGAGATGAAGTTCAGAAAATGCAGGCGGTGCTTAGCGGCACATTGAATTTTGTTTTCAATAACTATAATTGCACCAAAACTTTTGCCAGTGTGGTTAAGCAAGCGCAGGACGAAGGATACACCGAACCCGACCCGCGATTAGATTTAGGCGGTACGGATGTAATGCGCAAGATTTTGATTCTTGGCCGTGAAGCGGGAAACAAAATGGAGATAAGCGATATTGCTAACGATGTTTTTCTGCCCAAAGAATGTATGAAGGGCGATGTAGCTGCTTTCTACAAAGCATTGGAGAAACATGAAGCGCACTTCAAAAAGCTTTATAAAGAGGCTGCCGCAAAGGATTGTAAACTGAAATTTGTGGCACAATTAGAAAACGGAAAAGCATCGGTAGGTTTGCAGCATATTGGTAAGGAACATGACCTTTACCATTTGTATGGAAAGGATAATGTGGTGTTGTTTTACACGCGCAGATATTCGCAGCAACCGCTCGTCATTAAGGGAGCTGGTGCCGGTGCCGATGTAACCGCATCGGGTGTGTTTGCAGATATTTTAAGAACTGTTTGATATGAAACAAGTAACTGTTTTATCGCCCGCTACCGTTGCCAATATTGTTTGTGGCTTTGATGTACTGGGGCTTGCCCTTAATGCGCCCAGCGATAAACTGGTGATGCGGTTGCTGGACAAAAGAGAAATACGCATCATTAATAAAGACAGATTTAATCTTCCTACCGAACCTGAAAAGAATGTTTTTGGCGGAGCCTTGCTTGCCATGATGAAGGAGGTGAAAGAAGAAATTGGTTTCGAAATTGAAAGCACTAAAATGATTATGCCCGGAAGCGGCATCGGCTCAAGCGCGGCCAGCGCTGCCGGAGCGGTGGTTGCTGCGAACCATTTGTTGGGTAACCGTTTTACAAATCAGGAGCTGGTGCAATTTGCCACGTATGGGGAACAGGTAGCATCCGGTTCAAGGCATGCTGATAATATTGCTCCCTGCATTTATGGAGGCGTTACCCTTATCCGCAGTAACGACCCATTGGATATTATTCCGTTGAACTTTCCGCCTTTGTATGTAACGGTTATTCATCCGCAAATTGAAGTGAAGACCAGCGATGCGCGACAGATTTTAAAGAAACAGATTTTACTAAAAGACGCCATTACCCAATGGGCAAACGTTGCCGGATTAGTTACCGGCTTTATGAAAGAGGATTACAATTTGATTGGCCGCTCATTAGTTGATGTGCTGATTGAACCGGTACGTAGTATGCTCATTCCCGGGTTTAATGAAATTAAAAAAGCGTGTAAAGAAGCTGGTGCTTTGGGAGGAGGAATTTCGGGTTCAGGTCCATCGGTGTTTATGCTGAGCAAAGAAGAAGCTACCGCCAAGGCCGTAGAGCTGGCTATGCGCAGCGTGTATGAAAAAATAGGAGTTGATTTTCATATTCATTTAACTACTGTTAATCCGCGCGGGGTTGAAGTTGTAAATTCTTAAAGTGCGATGCTTTATCACAGCACCAATAACCAATCAGAGAAAGTAAATTTTAAAGAGGCAACCATTCGCGGGCAGGCACCGGATAAGGGTTTGTATTTTCCAGATAGCATTCCTGCTCTATCTAAAGAGTTTCTTTCCTCCTTTAAACAAAAATCGAAAGCACAAATTGCGTTTGAAGTAATTCGACCTTATGTAGGCGATACCATTACCGAAGATGATTTATTTCAGATATGCGAACACACAGTCGGTTTTGATTTTCCGCTGATTAAGGTTACCGATAGCATTTCTTCGCTCGAACTATTTCATGGCCCTACGCTTGCGTTTAAAGATGTTGGCGCAAGATTCATGAGCCGCTGCCTGGGGTATTTTTCAAAATCTAACAGTCGTAAAATAACCGTGCTTGTTGCTACCTCCGGTGATACCGGTAGTGCGGTGGCAAATGGCTTTCTGGGAGTAGAAGGAGTAGATGTAATTATTCTTTATCCATCTGGCAAGGTGAGCAAGATTCAGGAGTTGCAATTGACAACGCTTGGACAAAATATTACTGCGCTCGAAGTGCAGGGAACTTTTGATGATTGTCAGCAGATGGTGAAGCAGGCGTTTGCGGATACAGAGTTGAACGAAAAATTATTTCTCACTTCTGCTAACTCAATTAACGTAGCGCGCTGGTTGCCGCAGCAGTTTTATTATTTCTATGCATTACAGCAATGGCAACACGATGAGCCACCGATAATTTGTGTGCCCAGCGGCAACTTCGGAAATATCTGTGCAGGATTACTGGCTGCTGTTTCGGGCTTACCGGTAAAACATTTTGTGGCGGCTTGTAACAGCAACGATGTGTTTACTAAATATCTTTTGTCGGGCAAATTGCATTCGCAACAATCAGTAGCAACTATTTCAAATGCAATGGACGTTGGCAACCCGAGCAATTTAGTTCGCTTGCTTGAATTGTTCAGCAATGATTTTTCGCGCATCAAAAATTTCCTCAGCAGTTATTCTATTAACGATGAAGAAACTTCTGAAACTATATCGCACGTTTATAAAAATTACAACTACACGCTCGATCCTCATGGAGCGGTGGCTTTTGCTTCATTAGAAAAATATCTTTCCGAAAATTCATCTTCAAAAGGGTTGTTCTTAGAAACCGCTCATCCGGTTAAATTCAGCGATGTGGTAGAAAAGTCAACCGGAGAACAAATCGAATTTCCTGATTTGATGAAACATCTTCTTCATTTAAAAAAGAAAAGCGTGATGATGGAAGCGAAGTATGACGCGCTTAAGAGTTTTTTGAGTAATTAACGTCACTTACAAAAAGTATTTACCCGTTAATTTTTCGAAAGATCAATTGTACAAAGTCATAAACATTCAGAAATCATGCAATAAAAGCACGGTCCGATAGTTATTAATATAGGCAAACAGCAAAAACATACTTTATGTATATCAGCCGTTACTTCACCCAATGCTATTTTTATGAAACGGCTTCCCTTTTTTATGCTTTGCGTTATCACCATAGTGGTAATGAACTCGTGCAGTTTAATTAACCGGCTGGCCAACAACGCCCACGACAGCTATTTTACCTCTGCGCCTTACGATGTAATTATTGTGCCCGGTGTTCCTTACAATAAAAAAGGGGTGAACCAGATTTATAAAGCGCGCATGCTGTGGGCCAAGTGGCTGTTCGATAGAAAAATTGCCAAGAACATTATTTTCTCCGGCTCGGCAGTTCACAGCCCATACTTGGAAGGACAGGCAATGAAAATAATGGCTGACTCCATGGGGATTCCTTCTGCCAATACCTTTGTAGAAAACTGCGCACAACACAGTACCGAAAATGTTGATTTTGGAATACGCCTGGCACGTCAACTGGGGTTTAAAAAAATTGCACTGGCTACCGACCCGTTTCAATCGCATTTTATACGAAGGTTCATCGAGGCCTGTAAGATAAGTATTGCGTTGGTGCCTTTCCCTTTGCAGATGATGCCGCTATATCACAAACGTAGTCTGCCGCAAATAGACGCCAGCCCTGCCTTTATAAAAAACTTTGTGCCGATTGAAAAACGGGAGTCCGCACAAGAAAAAGTGTTAGCTAAAAATTAAGTTTTGTGGAATCATCTTCATCCAAATCCTCTACACCGATAATTCTATTGCTTTTAATAAATACCAACATACTGTTAATCTGATATTGGTATTTTAAGGTTTTATTACGACCGAAATGGACAATAAAGGTTCAAAAAAACATTTTGTGGCAGTTTTTGGTGGAGCAGTGGCTGGTTCTGAAGTGGTCAATCAACTTACCGTGCAGGGAATACATTGCGTAGTGTTTGATCAAAACATTTTGCCACATGGCAAAATAGAGGATGGGTTGCCCAAGTGGCATTCCAAACAACGTGATACAGAGGAAAGCCACATCAACGAAAGATTAAATCATCCATTGGTTCAGTTTGTTCCGCAATGTAAGTTGGGTCGTGATATTTCTTTTCAGGAATTAATGCAATGGAACTTCAGCGCGGTTGTTTTGGCAACCGGTGCATGGAAAGACCGGTCGCTTCCAATTCTGGATATAGATAATTACACCGGCAAGGGATTGTATTACCAAAATCCTTTCGTGTATTGGTATAACCATAAACACGAACCCGCCTTTACCGGAAAAGAATTTGAAATCAAAGATGATGCGATAGTGATAGGTGGCGGGTTGGCTTCATTGGATGTGGCGAAAATTTTAATGATGGAAATGGTAACTGCGAAATTGAAACAGCGCGGAATAGTTGTTAGCCTGTTTGAAATGAATCATGGTATTCATAAAGTTCTTGCTAAGCAAAATCTGGGTCTTGATGACCTTGGCATAAAAGGATGCACCTTGTATTACCGCAGAAGAGATGAAGACATGCCCCTCTCACATTTAGCTGCTGATACACCTGAGCATATAGCAAGGGCGAAACTTACACGGCAAAAAATTCTGAATAACTACATGAATAAATTTCTGTTCCGTTTTCAGCCCTGCATGGCACCAGTTGATAAAGTAACTGAAAACGAAAGATTGACTGGAATTGTATTTCGAAGAACTGATGCCGATGAAAAAAAATGTGTTGAAATACCCGGAAGTGAAATCACAGTGAATACTCCATTGGTAATTTCTTCAATTGGTAGTCTTCCTGAGCCTATTGAAGGAATTACTTCGTCTAATTCCACATTTAAAATTGAAAGCGAAGTTTCCTGCAAATTAATAGGATATGAAAATGTTTTTATCGTAGGAAATGCCGTTACAGGAAAAGGGAACATTCATGATTCCTCACATCATGCCAAGCAGATTTCACAATGGATGCTCGAACATTTTTTAATTAACAGGCAGCCATTGACAGAAGAAACAATTGTGGATATAATGAATAGAGTAAAACAACTACAGGAACAAAAAGGATATAATGGAAATTATTCTGACTGGGCTAAAATACATACACCTATAAGGTTAGAGCAATTGGGAGAATCATTGTAATAAAAGTGAACTATTTCAAAACTCCCAACTCCTTTCCCACATTAGTAAACGCTGCGATACATTTATCTAAATGTTCTTTGTCGTGCGCAGCAGAAACCTGAACTCGAATACGGGCTTTGCCTTTGGCCACCACCGGAAAGAAAAACCCGATTACATAAATGCCTTCGTCTAACAGTTTTGC
>CAIYOV010000293.1 GCA_903927935.1 uncultured Bacteroidota bacterium
GAGAATGTTGTTTTCGATTTTCCAAATGGAGTGGTCGTATAAATATTTGTAACCTATGAAAGTAACCGTCTTCAAAAAAATCCCCGAAATCTGTGAACCGATACCGCAACTGAGATTTGCAATCGCATCGTTCATACGGTAGTAACTCAGGTTTTTCATTTTGGTGATTAACAGTTCAATGCCTATGAGCAAAAAGAAAACTGGGATAGCAAAAATAATTAAGCTCATTGTTTTAAAATTTACAGGTGAAAGTAGTGAATTGTAAAACTCGTTTTAATCATTTTTCGCCTTAGAGATATTTTTTACGAAGGAAGGAAATGGCTAATTAACAGTGGAGACATACTTTTCTATTCTCATGCCTACACTCTTTACATAATTGAGTGGGTTCACTCGCATATCCTGTGAAATCTTAAAGGTGTATTTACCTGCCTGGGGAAAAAAAGCATTATCCTGGATCGGAATAAGAATATCGCAATTGTCGCCCAAGATGTCTCCATTCCAGACACCATCTGCACCTGAGAGAACAAGATTTACCCGTCTTTCATATTGTTTGCCATCGGGGAAAGTAGTTTCAATCTTCACCCAAATGTTGCGCCATTCAAAATTAAAACCGTGGCGCAGACTTACATAAATATTGTAATGCTGAACTGTATCGGTAATTTCTGCTGTAAAGGTTTTTGCATCAGTATAATCCCACTTGTCGTTTGCGATGGATTGATGTGATTCCATCACCACCTTTTTATCACAGGAGGAAAACAACAATGAGCAAATGACTAAATAAGTAAATGAGTAAAGGGAAAATTTATAGCACAGCTTCATGTGTATTCTATTGTCAAATCGTCACATTCTCTAATTCTTCTTCCGGTTATCTCCACCCTTTCCTTTTGGTTTATTCTTGTGCCGGTGCTGCTGATTTCCTCCTCTGCGTTTTTTGCGTTCCTTCTCTTCCAGCGTTTGCAGCGTAACCTGACCCACTAAGTCTTCGTGTTTGCTCTCATCCACCTTCACGGTTTCTACAATGGCAAAATCTTCCAAGCTCTTAGGTTTCTTGCCGCTTTTGTTCATGGCAATCAGTTCCTTAACATCTTCAATATCCAGTTTAAAGAAATTGCCGCGCTGAGCATCGTATTCATACCACATCTGTTTTTTCAGAATCTCGGTTTTCTTGAGCCAGGCTATTCCCTCTTCAGTTTCAATTTTATCGGCATGTTTCGGAAACTTCTTCAGCGAGTCGTTGTAAGTATCCAGTTCGTAATTCAAACAACATTTCAAACGTCCGCATTGTCCGCTTAGTTTATCGGTGTTGATGGCTAGGTTTTGATAACGCACCGCCTGTGTGGTTACCGATTTAAAATCGTTCAGCCAGGTAGAACAACATAACTCTCTTCCGCAGGTGCCAATGCCACCCACGCGCGCAGCTTCCTGCCGGGCACCTATCTGGCGCATTTCAATTTTTACTTTAAAATCGCGGGCATACACTTTCACCAGTTCGCGGAAATCAACTCTGCCATCTGCTGTATAGAATATTGTCACCTTCTTGTTGTCCCCCTGATATTCGATATCGCCAATTTTCATTTCAAGGTTCATCTGCCGCGCCATAGCACGCGCACGCACCATAGTGTCTTTTTCTTTGTTGCGGGCATCCAGCAGTGCATTAATATCAGTCTCAGTGGCTACGCGCAGCACATTGCGGATGGTATCATCACGCTCTGTTACTTTGCGTTTTTTCATTTGCAGTTTCACCAATTCACCCTGCAAACTTACCTCGCCCACATCGTAACCTTGTGCAGCTTCCACCACTACCAAGTGTCCTTTATGAAAATCGAGATTGGAGGGGTTGCGGTAAAAACCTTTGCGTGAACCCTTCTTAAAACTCACTTCTATAATGTTGAAATTCTCGTTAAACGAAATAGGCATTTCGGCAAACCAGTCCATCACATTCATGCGGTTACATCCGCCTGTGCTGCATCCTCCGGTGGTCTGGCAGCCAGCCACTATACCGTCTTTAGCAGTGGTGCATGTTGAACATCCCATCTTCTTTTATTTATGTTGAATCACTTTATTTTCTAAGCGGACGAAGCTAAAAGAAAAATCGAGAAAGGTTATCGCATAAAGAAGCCCTCCGAAAAATCGGAGGGCTTCTTTGTTTTGTCTCTCAAATCTTCTTTAGAGGTTTGGGTTTATCTCACCAAAGTAATCGTTCCGCTCTTATCTTCCGTAGTACTATTATAGAACAAAACTTTCAGCTGATAAACATAAGTATCGTAAGGCATGGCCTTGCCACCTTTCTTTCCGTCCCACGCATCGCCATTATTTAAAAGCCCGTTGTGTTGTGCGGCATTATAATAAACGCGCTCGCCCCAACGGTCGAACACAGAAACCTCAATGGTGTTGGCACCCAAAATGTTCACTTCAAAATAATCATTGAGTCCATCTGCATTTGGTGTAAACGCAGTAGGAATAAAGTATTCCACTTTGTTTTTTACAATCACCGTTATCGAATCATAGCTGCTGCAATTTCTTCCATCGGTAGCAGTTAAAAAATACATAAACGTTGTATCAGGAGTAGCGTTGGTGCTTTGGCAAGCCGTACAGCTCAAATGATTATCAGGCGACCATAAATAACCGGTAATGCCGTTCACCGAAGAAGCTGTTCCGTTCAAAGTAACTGTTTGTCCACGCACCGAAACTAAATCAGGTCCTGCATCTACAAAAATAGAAGTAGGCTCGCTAATGGTAAAGTTCTGCGAACCAAAACAACCGTTGTTATCCTGCGCAATAGCCGTGTATTCACCTGCTGCTAAACCGGTAAGCAAGCTGTCTGGCTGGTAAACATTATTTAATGAATACTGATAAGGAGCACTTCCACCCGAGGCGTAAATCAGCACTGTTCCGTCATTGCCGTTAAAACAGGTTACGCTATCTGGAACCGTACTCACCACAACCGGTGTAGGGTCAGTAAGCAGAACGCTGTTGGTACTGGTACAACTGTTGCCATCGGTAATAGTTACGGTGTAAGTAACATTACCTAAAAGATTGACTCCCATCACCCCGCTTTGAGCAGGAACTGTGCTCCATGCATAAGTATAAGGAGGCATGCCGCCACCCGCACTTACAATTGCAAAGCCTGTAGCTTTCCCATGGCAATCAGGATTATTACCTGCAACCGATGAAATTAAATCAGGTGGACTTGGAACGGTGTACGATTCTGAATGGCTGCATCCGTTAAGGTCAGTTATAGTAACCTGGTAATTACCTTTAGTTACACCAATTAAATTTTGGCCGACTCCACTGTTTGACCATACATAATTGTAACCGGGTGTAGCGCCTGTAACTGTAATATATACAGCACCATCGGCAGAACTGAAACACTTGGCTGGTATAATACTATCGCTTACAGCAAACGGATCAGGCTCAGTTACCTGCACATTAGTAACAAAACTGCAACCGTTGCTATCAGTCACGGTAACTACATATAGACCTTCCGTCAAGTTAGTAATGCTGGGAAGCTGTTGAGCAGTGCTCCATAAATAGGTATAAGGTGGCGTTCCTCCTGCAACGGTTGCGGAAGCTGTTGCAACCGAAGTATTCGGGCAAATAACTCCTGTTACTGAGGTAGTAACACTTAATGGCGAAGCCGGTTGAGTGATAGTGTAGGCGGCCGAAGTAGAACATCCTGCAAAATCGGTAACGGTTAATGAATAATTACCGGAACTAATGCCGTATACATCTTCACCGGTGTAGCTGTTGCTCCACGAATAAGAATAAGCCGGAATTCCGCCATTTACAGTAATATCTAAACCACCACTCGATTGGCCGAAGCACGAAACATTTATCTGATGCTCTAAAGACAGAACCAATTGATTGTTCTGGCCAATAGTTCCGCTGGTGGAAGCCGTACAACCTGCCCCATCAGTAACCACAACTGAATAATTTCCCGCAACAACATTTGCAAGGTTTTGGGCAACGGAACTGTTCGACCACAAGTAAGAATAAGTTCCATCGCCACCGGTTGCTGTCATATTGATAGCACCGGTGCTGTCACCAAAGCAATGTACATTAACTACTGAAGTAACGGTTGCCGTCAGAACAGGTCTTTCAATAATAGTAACCGATACACCATCAGTACAGCCATTCGCATCTTTAGCAATAACGGTATAAACACCGCCCGATAATCCGTTGAATGTAGGACTTGCCTGATAAGTGTTGGCGCCATCAATTGAATATTGATAAGGAGCTAATCCGCCTGTTTGCGTAATAGTTACTGAACCATCGGCTCCGCCATGACAACTAACATCTGTTTGACTAAGCACGCTTGCAACAAGTGAATAAGTATTTCCAACAGTGGCAGTAGTAGAAGCCGTGCAGCCGTTTACATCCGAAACGAGGATAGTGTAGTTCCCCGATCCAACATTTGTAAAAGTTGAGTTAGGAAAGAATGGTCCATTGTTTAATGAAAAAGTGTAAGGTGAAGTTCCACCCGTTGCTGCTACGGTAATAGTTCCGTTGGTAGTAGTAGCACAACTTGAATTGGTGGCTGTAGTAGTTGCCGCAACCGGAACGGGTTGTGAAATAACCACCGGATTTCCGAGGAAAGGATAGGAGCAATTGTTCGCATCTTTCACTACAATATTGTAGCTGCCTGCTGACAGATTGGCAAATATTGAACTTGGCTGATAAGTGCTTCCATTATTTATAGAGTAAGTAAGGTTGCCTGAGCCACCACCTGCAAAAATATCTATACGGCCGGTACTGCTCCCATTACAACTCGCATCTACTTTGTTTACGAAAATACTAACCGGATTCGGCTGGTTAAGAATAACCGAGTTGCCGGAATAAATAACATTGCAACCGCTGGCATCTTTTACCCATATATTATAAAACCCTGCAGCCAGATTGCTGAACACATTTGATGTTTGCCAGGTAGCTCCTGCATTGTCAGAATATTGCAAAGCACCGTTTCCTCCGTTAGCATTTACTGTTATGCTTCCGTTTGATGAGCCATAACAGGCCGGGTCTACCTTGGTAACACTTACAATATTTGGTTGGCCTACGGTTATCGTATATAAGCGATAGCTCAGACTTTCGCACGCACCGTTAGCTGTATGAACCCTAAAAGTTGTGGTAGTTCCTACAAAAGGCGTAATCTGCGAACCGGATCCTACTAATATGTTGGTAGCATTGTTATACCAGTGATAATCGCCACCGAAAACCGCACCGTTTGTTTGCAGGGTTACTAAGCCCGGCTGACATAAAACGTTTGCTGTCGAAACAACAGCATCAGGAATCGGTGGTGTCCAACTGGCAAGCACTTCTGCTCCAATGTCTCCGGTTCCGCAACCGGATGAAAAATAATCACCTACCCAGCCGTTGCCAACCGTTGGGGGTGAAAACAAACCAAGGCAAGGAGCCACTACGCGATAATTAATTGTGCTATTGATAATTTGAGGACCGCACTCGTTATCTTCTGCGGAACAACCGCAAAGTATATTGCCGCTGCAGCCGCAACCATGGTCGTTTATATAAGAACTGCACTGGTCGCAGGACCAGGTAAATGTGCCGGTAGAGCGATAGCAATCGTAACAATCATCTTCCCAACCTTCGCCCTGCAATTGAAAATATTGGGGAACAGCCTGGGGTGTAGAACCTATAGTGCCGTAAGTATAATTAAGCAGGTTTACATCTTGTGAGTTTATCCACCCCACACTGGTAGTATTTGATCCTATGGTAGTTCCTCCTACAAAGCCCTGGCCGTCTAAGTTGGCATTGTCAGCTCCCCACCATCTCCAGCGGAATTCCAAATCGCCTAATTCGTTCGGGAAAACTATGCCATTAACATAAGAATACCCAACTGCCATTTTCAGGTTCATGGCACCGTCATTATATGTTTGAGCGGTAACGTTGACAGAAGTATATATGGCAAACAACAGCAAAACTGTTTTTGCAAAATGTGCGTGTAATTTTTTAATCATTCTCATGGTTTAATAATTTGTAATGCTTGGGGAATGAATCAATGGTTGTCTTGTGGGTTAACAACTTTGCCATCTTTCTTTTCTTGTAATTTGGTGTTTACAATTAACCGGTAATTGGCGGCATCAAATTCTTTAGGAAATTTATAATCCTTTCCATAAAGATGGTCGAACTCCTCTGGTTTAAAAACAAAATACCAGTTGCGTAATTCCAGCTGGTATTTGTATTCATCCATCACGGGGTTATTGGTATTATGTTTGCCTGGCTTGCTGTAGGTAAGCGGTGAACCAATGAATTTAGGCAGGTAAGGAAGAGTAAAGTATCCTTTATAATAAGGATTAAGCGCAGTCAGTTCAGGGGCATTCAGAAAGTGCTCGTATTCTTCGGTGTATAGACGTTGCCAGGCACCAAATTTTTCGGCATAAACCGATAATTCCTTATCCATGTCATTCTTCAGATTAGGAAGCGGAAAGTGAGGGAATAGTTGGTTTCTTTTTACATCAGAAATATTTGAAGCTTTATACCATTGATACATGGGGTGTGCAAAATCTTTCTTTGCTTCGGGAACCTGCACGCCTAAGGTGTTCCAGGCAATGTTCAGCTTTTTAACGGCCGGCTGGCTCGCAAAGCTGTTCCACTCAGCCTCATGGCTTTTAATAAAGGAGTTAACGTCTTCGGTTTTGTAATCTTTGTTTTTTACAACCTGATATAAATGAGGGAAATCTTTTTTCAAAGTTTCCTTATCCAGATTGGCGGTAATAAAAACTTGCTCGAAAGGAGTAGAGTTGATTTGAGCAAATAAAGAACGCGTGTTTAAAAACAGGAAAAGAAAAAGCAGCGAAAGCCATCTTCTTTTCAGAAAGTAGAGTTGCAACATGTGGTTAATTTTTTTTAGTGCTGCGTAAATATATCAAAGCAATTCAGATTTCCGAAAGTCAGGCTTTTTAACGTTTGGCTGAGTGTGCCTGCCTGCCCCTTACCCTGCGATTTTTTCTTTCAACAATTACCATTTTTTGGGGATAAAATAAGCTGCTTAAATCGCGGTAGGATGGGCAATTTTATTAGATTCGCGCTCGCCCCGACCCAAGCTATTTTGCGAAGGTGGGGCAATCATTTTTTTAAACAAAAAATATGAGCGAAGGAACAGCCGAAATTATTATGGAAGAAACAAAAAAGAATCAGGACTATTCAGCCAGTAGTATTCAGGTATTAGAAGGTTTGGAAGCGGTGCGCAAACGCCCCGCCATGTATATTGGCGACACGGGTGTTAAGGGTCTTCACCACCTGGTTTATGAGGTAGTAGATAACTCGATTGACGAAGCGCTTGCCGGACATTGCAAAAATATTTATGTAACCATCCACGAGAACAACTCTATTTCGGTTAAGGATGACGGCCGCGGTATTCCGGTAGATATGCACGAGAAAGAAGGCGTGAGTGCCTTGCAGGTGGTTATGACTGTGTTGCATGCAGGTGGTAAATTCGATAAAGACAGCTACAAAGTTTCGGGCGGTTTGCACGGAGTGGGGGTGAGTTGCGTGAACGCGCTTTCTTCGCTTTTAACCGCACAGGTCCACCGCAATGGCAAAGTTTACGAGCAGCAATATTCTGAAGGAAAGCCTTTGGCACCAGTTAAAGAAGTCGGTACTACGGACACAAGAGGAACCATCGTTACCTTTCAGCCCGATGCTACTATTTTTACTTCTACAGTTTACAGTTTTGATACTCTTTCGGCACGTTTGCGTGAGCTGGCTTATCTGAACAAGGGAATCCATCTGGATATTGTTGATGAGCGCGAAAAAGACGAAGCAGGTGTTTTCAAGCAACAGCATTTTTACAGCGAAGGCGGATTGGTAGAATTTGTAAAATATCTGGACAGTACCCGCGAGCCGCTGATTCCGACTCCTATTTGGGTAGAAGGCACACGCGATAACATTGCCGTGGAAGTTGCCCTGCAATACAACACTACATACAGCGAAAACGTGCACAGCTATGTAAACAACATCAACACCATTGAAGGGGGAACGCACGTGGCAGGTTTCAGACGTGCACTGACCCGTACTTTCAAATCGTTTGGCGAGAAGAATAAAATGTTTGAAAAGCTGAAGATTGAAATCGTGGGCGATGATTTCCGCGAAGGACTGACCGGAATTATTTCGGTAAAAGTTCCCGAGCCGCAGTTTGAAGGGCAAACCAAAACCAAGCTTGGCAACAACGAAGTAGCCGGAGCAGTGGAGCAGATTTTTGGCGAAACCTTAGAGCATTATCTGGAAGAGAATCCTAAACAGGCAAAAATAATTTTCGATAAAGTGATATTGGCCGCTACTGCTCGCTTTGCTGCGCGTAAGGCGCGCGAGATGGTGCAGCGCAAAGGCGCGTTGAGCGGAGGCGGACTGCCCGGCAAGTTAGCCGACTGTGCCAGCAAGAACCGCGATGAAAGCGAAATCTTTCTGGTCGAGGGAGATTCGGCAGGTGGAACAGCCAAGCAGGGTCGCGACCGCCACTTTCAGGCTATCCTTCCTTTGCGCGGAAAGATTCTGAACGTAGAGAAAGCCATGGAGCATAAGATTTACGACAACGAGGAAATAGGTAACATGTTTACCGCCCTCGGGGTTAAAATCGGAACGCTCGAAGATTCGAAAGCGCTGGACATTGCTAAACTTCGCTATGCCAAGATTGTGATTATGTGTGATGCCGATGTGGACGGTTCGCACATTACTACCCTTATTCTTACTTTCTTTTTCCGTTACATGAAAACGCTGGTCGAAAACGGTCATATATATATAGCCTCGCCACCGCTTTATTTAGTGAAGAAAGGAAAGGAGCAGATTTATTGCTGGAATGATATACAGCGCGATGCCGCAACTAAAGATTTAGCTAAGGGCGGAAGCGAAGCCAGCGTGCATGTGCAGCGTTACAAAGGTTTGGGAGAAATGAATGCCGAGCAACTTTGGGAAACCACCATGAACCCGGCCACCCGTACGCTCCGCCAGGTTACCATCGAAAGCGCAGCCGAAGCCGACTACATTTTCAGTATGCTCATGGGCGATGAAGTGCCTCCGCGCAGAGAGTTTATTGAAAGCCACGCCAAGTTTGCACGCATTGATGCCTAATTCAGTAGGCAGTAAGCAAGAAATACCAAGCCCTCCGAAGAATCGGGGGGCTTTTTTATACCTTAAACATTCATTTTAACTCAATAACAGGCTTGCGCGCTCGGTCGAGAGCCTTGCGACCTATCTCAAAAGGCTTGCGCGCAACTTCAAATCGTTTGCGCGTCATTCCAAATCGTCTGCGCGTTACTTCAAATCGACTGCGCGCTAAACCAAATGCATTGCGCGTTACTTCAAATGCTTTGCGCGTCAAGTCAAATCGTCTGCGCGTTACTTCAAACTGTCTGCGCGGCTCCGCAATCCGTCTGCGCGCCAGCTCAACACGACTGCGCGTTTTCGGTGCAGCAGCAAAACTCTATGCAATTTCGGGTCCTTCTCAAGTCCCCTTCATGTGATCAAGGGGCTCACATCTTACTTCAAAGTGCACATCATGTTTTCTTTCTCTCAAATCATTCGCTTAATTTGGATTCGCAAATAAACAATCATGAAGAACCTCGTCCTTGCTCTCGCACTTTTCATTTCCATTTTCAGTACACAACATACAATTGCCCAGCGCTGCGCCAGCATGGACCATTTAAAAGACCAGTTGCAGAACGACCCTGCCCTTGCCGCACGCATGCAGCAAATAGAAACCGAAACCAATCAGTTTGTTTCTTCGTACCATAATACCGGAAGCCGCGCTATTATTACCATACCTGTAGTGGTGCATGTAGTGTATAATACAACCGCACAAAATATCAGCAACGCGCAAATACAATCGCAGATAGACCGCCTCAACCTCGACTATCATAAACTGAATACCGATATTAGTTCAGTGCCATCGGTGTGGCAAAGTTTAGTAGCCGATTACGAAGTTCAGTTTTGCCTCGCTAGCAAAGACCCGAGCGGCAATGCTACTACCGGTATCAGAAGAGTTTCTACCAGCACCACTTCTTTTTCAACCAACGATAATGTAAAGCGCACGGCCAACGGAGGCGATGATGCCTGGCCGGCAGCATCTTATTTAAACCTATGGGTGTGCAATTTAAGCGGAGGCGTCTTGGGCTACGCGCAGTTTCCAGGTGGCGCAGCGGCTACCGATGGAGTGGTTATTACCTACACCGGTTTTGGTACCGGGGGCTCAGCTCAGGCACCTTATAACTTAGGAAGAACCGCTACGCATGAGGTTGGCCACTGGTTAAATCTATACCACATTTGGGGCGATGACGGCAGCGCCTGCTCGGGCAGCGACCAAGTGAACGATACCCCTAATCAGGGTTCGGAAAACTATGGCTGTCCTACCTTTCCGCATACAGATGCCTGCTCGGCTTCATCACCGGGTGTTATGTTTATGAACTACATGGATTACACCGATGATGCCTGTATGTATATGTTTACCAACGGGCAAAAAACACGCAGTCTGTCATTATTTAATAGCGGAGGTTCAAGAGCATCTTTGCTGAATTCGCAGGGTTGTCAGTCTATTGCCTCTCCACCGGTAGCCAATTTTACGGCAGATGTCGTGAATAGCTGCACTGGTATAATCAGGTTTACGGATTTAAGCAGCAATGCGCCTACTTCATGGAGCTGGAATTTTGGCGATGGGCAAACTTCCACCACTCAAAACCCAACGCATTTATTTAATGCTAACGGAACCTACACGGTTACCCTTACGGCTACCAATGGTTTTGGTTCTAACACAAAAACACTAACCAACTACATTACTGTAAGCAAACCGGCAGCACCGTCAGCCAGCGATGCATCGCACTGCGGCTCGGGAACCTTTTCGCTTACCACTTCCAGCACCAATCCCGTAGCGTGGTTAGATTCGAACGGCACTAAAGTTTCATCGGCTAATCCTTTTGTTACACCGGTGCTTACACACACCACCACTTACTGGCTGCAGGATACTGTGGGTGGCACGCAATATCATGTAGGTCCTGCAACCAACTCAGGCAGCGGTGGATATTTGAACAGCAACTGGTCGCTTATTTTTAATGTAAACACAGCTTGTGTTTTGCAGTCGGTTTATGTGTATGCCAATGGTGCTGGCAACCGCACCTTTGAATTACGAAATTCAGGAGGAACTGTACTACAGTCGTTAACCGTTAATGTTCCTACCGGAGCAAGTCGCGTTACACTAAACTTTAATCTGACTACCGGTACCGGTTTTCAACTCGGTTTCGCCATCGGAAGCACCATCAATCTGTATAGAAATAATGCAGGTATGGCTTATCCTTATACAGATGCCGGTGGTTACGTAAACATAACCGGTAACAATGCCACCAACGCAACTTCCTACTACTACTATTGCTATGACTGGATTTTACAGGGAACCGGATGTGTATCGCAGCGCAAAGCGGTGACTGCTGTAGTAAGTGCGGGGTTAAATGCAGCGACTACGGTAACTAACGCTACCTGTGGTTCAAGCAACGGAAATGCCACCGTAACTATTACGGGTGGAACGCCTAACTATACCTACAACTGGAGTACCGGAGGAACCGGTCCTTCAGTTTCTAATTTAACTGCGGCCACTTATACCGTTACCGTAAACGATGCAAACAGTTGCTCCGGTACCGCTACGGCTATTGTGGCTAATTCTTCTTCTCTGGTATCTGCAAAATCATCTACTGATATCACCTGCTTTGGCGGCAATAACGGAACGGCCTCAGTAAACGTAACCAGCGGAACACCCAACTATACTTATTTGTGGAGTAACCTGGCAAACACCTCTGCAGTGAGTAATCTAACCGCAGGAAATTATTCTGTCACCATTACCGATGGCAGCAACTGCCAGCATGTTGATTCATTTACACTTACTCAGCCGGCTGATATGACCATTCAGGTAACTACCAACAGTGCGCATTGCAATGGGCAGGCAACCGGAATGGCGAATGCAACAGCTACCGGTGGTAATTCCGGCTTCATTTTCAATTGGTCTAACAGCACGAGCGGACCATCTAATATTAATCTTGCTGCTGGAAATTATGCAGTTACGGTTACCGATGCAAACAGCTGTTCATCCTCATCTACATTTATTATTGATGAACCTACCGCCATTACCATGAACACCACTTCAACATCGGTAAGTTGTTTTGGTGAGAATAACGGAACCGCAAATGTGATTCCATCAGGTGGTGTCGGCAACTTCACCTATTCATGGTGCAACGGAAATACCACACACAATGCTTCGAATCTAAGTGCAGGCAATTGTACAGTAACGGTTACAGATGATAATGCCTGCACCGCAACGGCCAGTGTAACTGTTCAGCAGCCTGCTCAAATTCAAATTACCACTTCAACAACTAACGGCAATGCTTCGGTCGATACGGTTACCGGAGGAGCATCACCTTTCACATATGTGTGGAGCAACGGACAGACTACCCAAGATATAACAGGACTACTTTCGGGAAATTATGTGGTAACGGTAACCGATAATAATGGTTGCTCGGCCGCAGCCGGAGTAACAGTGCTTGACAACCAAATAGGTTCCTTTGCCAACGAAATTTTATTCAGTGTTTTCCCGAACCCGGCTACCAACCAGGTTATATTGAAATTAGACAAAGTGAATGATAAAACGATGGTGGAACTGAAAAATGTATTGGGGCAAATTCTTTTCAGCAGAAACATTCCGTTGATTCAAACTAAAATCGATCTCACTCATTTTGCTAACGGTGTTTACTTTATTGAAGTAAAACAAGGCGATAAAAAATCAGTGAAAGAAATTATAGTGAATAAATAATCTGTTTATCACCGGCTTTGTTTAAGCAGTTGTTTAGTTAATACTCTTGCAATAAAATTACTTACTTTAATAAATAAATATTCGGCATGAAGAAGGTTTGCTTCCTCTCTCTTTTGTGGTTTACAGCAATGCAGTCTTTCGCACAGGGAAAATTTATTGCAAAAGAAGTGAGAGGTGCTGAAGCCAATGCCATTTGGCAGGGTGCGGAGCATATATGGCTGAAACAGGAAAATACGGTTCCTGCTTTTATACAGTTTCACAATGGCTCTGAACCAGATGAAGAAGAATTCTTTTTCATTCTCAAAAAAACATTTCACCTCCCTACTTCTTATAACTTCAGTTTAATAAGCGATGAAAGCGACCAGATTGGCTGGCAGCATAAACGCTTTCAGCTAACAATGAATAGCGTTCCGGTCAGCAACAGTATTTTCATGCTGCATTTGATAGACAGCAAAGTGAAGAAATTCAACGGCTATCTTTTTAAAAATATTTCTACAAATACTACGGCAACAGTAAGCGAAACATCGGCCCTTGATTTTGCTTTGGAGAATATTGGAGCGCAAACATATAAGTGGCAATTGCCGGAAGAAGAAAATTTTTTAAAGATAGAACTTGGCAGTGTCAATGCCTCTTATTATCCTAAAGGTAATCTCGAAATTCTTCAGGTTGGCGATAATGCATCAAACAGCTTTCGCTTAGTCTGGAAGTTCGACATTTATGCCCACACACCTTTGAGTCGTTATTATGTTTATGTAGACGCTCAAACCGGTGAGATGCTCAAAAAATCTTCTCGAATCCAAAACGCTAATGCGACAGGAACCGCAACGACAGTTTATCGGGGCAACCGGACAATCACAACAGATAGTTATAATAGTCAATATCGTTTAAGGGAGGCTCCGCGCGGCTTGGGTATTCATACCTATAATATGCAAACAGGCACCAACTACGGAAATTCGATTGAGTTTTTAGATGCAAATAATCTCTGGAATAACATAAATGCTGCAAAGGATCAGTATGCCGGTGATGCACATTGGGGGGGAGAAATGACTTATGATTTTTATACCACCATGGGAAGAAACTCCATTGACAATGCAGGCTATGCGCTGAATTTATACATGCATTATGACGTAAATTATGTAAACGCATTTTGGGATGGCACACGAATGACTTTCGGGGATGGTAACAGTACATACAATCCCTTGGTTTCTTTAGATATCACCGGCCATGAAATTTCACATGGACTTACAGAACGTACATCTAATCTCGATTACCAGAACGAGTCCGGTGCATTGAACGAATCTTTTAGTGATATTTTCGGAACAGCAGTGGAGTGGTATGCCGACTCAACATTGGGAAACTGGCTGATTGGTGAAGATATTGGCAGTCCTTTTCGTTCTATGAGTAATCCGAACAGTTATGGAGATCCGGATACTTATCTTGGAACAAACTGGTACACCGGCACTGGTGATAACGGAGGGGTTCATACCAACAGCAGTGTGCAGAATCATTGGTATTACCGTTTATCTCAAGGTGGTTCAGGAACAAACGACATTGGTAATACATTTAATGTTACCGGTATCGGAAGACATAAAGCCACACAAATTTCATGGAGAGATAATGTGAACTATCTGATCAGCACTTCCGATTATGCCGATTCAAGATTCTACGCAATCCAATCAGCCAACGATTTATTCGGTGTTTGCTCACCCGAAGCTATTGCCACGACCAAAGCCTGGTATGCTGTAGGCGTAGGTGGCGATTTTGTTTATGGTGCCGATGCACAGTTTACTGCAACACCGGTATCCGGCTGCACCGTTCCCTTTACTGTCAACTTCACAAATGTCAGCACTAACACAAGTTCATACACATGGAATTTTGGTGATGGAGGAACAAGCACGGTTACTAATCCTTCGTATACTTATAATACATTGGGAACATATACTGTGAAATTAGTTTCGGATGGTGGTGCGTGCGGAACAGATAGTTTAACCCGCACCAATTATATCAGCATCAGTAACATCAATCCTTGTATAGTAATAATGCCAGCTACCGGCAGTTATCAGACACAGACAGCCTGTAACGGAACTGTTTATGATAACGGAGGCACCGGAAATTATACGAATAACACCAACAGCACTGTAACGATTGCGCCAACCGGTGCATCACAGGTAAAACTTCACTTTACCCAATTTGCTATGGAGAACACCTACGACTTTTTATATGTGTATGATGGCCCAACAACGGGAAGTCCTGTTATAGGTAGTTATACCGGCACAACTATTCCGGCAGATATTACTTCGACCGGCTCATCTATTACCATTCGGCAATCAACTGATCCTGCAGTAGTTGACGTGGGCTTTACCATTCAATGGAGCTGTATTAGTCCAAACGCTCCTCCGGTTGCTAATTTCAAAGCGGATGTAACACAAAGCTGTAGCGGCAATATAAAATTCACAGACCTAAGCACCGGTGGGCCAAATGTATGGCTATGGAATTTTGGTGACGGCACTACATCAACAGCACAACATCCAACCCATTCGTATATCAGCAATGGAACTTATACAGTTTCTTTAAAAGCAACCAACACATTCGGAAACAATACGATAACAAAGAATAATTATATAAGCATTGCAAAACCAGCTGGACCTTCCGTTGCCAATCAATCCAGTTGCGGGCCGAATTCTTTTACACTAAATTTATCAGATGTAAATCCGGTAACATGGTTTGATTCTACAGGAAATGTTATGGCCAATGGGAACCCGTTTGTTACTCCTGTTCTGAACAACACAACAACCTATTTTGTACAAGATACACAAACCCAACCTATTTATAAAGTAGGTGCATTGAATAACCAGATTGGCGGTGGAGCAGGACAATATTATAGCACCACACAATCACGCGCCCTTCGTTTTCGCGTGTATAAAAATTCGAAATTAGTAAGCGTGTATGTGTATGCGCAAGGTGCCGGTTACAGAACTGTTCAGTATCGCGATTCGTTAGGTGGTGTTATAACCAACAAAACCGTTTACATGCCTAACGGTGCCAGCAGAATTTATTTGAATATTGATTTGATACCCGGTGGACCTTACGAACTTGGTTTGCGAGATACCATGAATTTGTGGCGTAACAGTGCAGGAGCTGTTTACCCATATAACGATGCAAACGGGATTGTGAGCATCATCGGAAATAATGCTGCCGGCTCTGCGGCTTACTATTATTTTTTTTACGATTGGGAAGTAAAAGAGAACGATTGCATTTCGCAACGCGTACCGGTTGTAGCTACGGTTACCCCTGTTGTTACCGCTGCCACTGCGTCAACTAATGTTTCATGCAACGGAGGATCTAACGCGACTGCAAGTATCACTCCTTCTGGCGGCACACCTAACTTTACTTATCATTGGAATAACAATGCTTCAACCTCTTTAATAACTAATCTTACAGCAGGAACTTATACGGTTACTGTTACCGATGTATCTGGTTGTTCAATCACTGCATCAAAAACCATTACACAGCCAACGGCACTTGTAACATCTGTCACGGTAACAAATGTTTTATGTAATGGAGGAAATACCGGTGCAATTAATTTAAATGTAACGGGTGGAGTAACAAACTATTCTTACAATTGGGGTGCAGGAATTATTACACAAAACAGATCTTCACTTTCAGCTGGAACTTATACAGTTACAATTACAGACGGGAATTTGTGTACAGCAACAACTTCTGCCATAGTTAATGCACCAAGTCCGTTAGTTGTAATTACAACCGCTACGAATGCAACATGCGGACAAAACAACGGAAGTGTTTTAGCAAATTCAACGGGAGGGACTTCAGGTTATACTTATTCCTGGAGTAACGGATCGAATACTTCTTCACTTTCAAATCTTACTGCAGGACTTTTCACGGTTACCGTAAATGATAACAATAGTTGTTCCTCTACATCAACGGCTACTATAATCAACACCGGTTCAATTATTGCAACGGGTTCTTCTGCAAATGCAAACTGTTTTGGAAGTGCTGACGGAAGTGTGGCTGTAAATGTGGTCAGTGGTACCCAGCCTTATTCTTATATCTGGAGTAACGGTGCCTCTGCTTCTTCCATTAGTAATGTAACAGCCGGAAATTATTCGGTAACAATTACAGATGGGGTTGGATGTGTCGCAACTATTACTCAAACAGTTTCAGAGCCACCATTGCTGAATGTTTCTCTTGCATCTACCGATGCTACCTGTGGTTCTGTAAACGGAACAGCATCTGTTAACGCCACCGGGGGAACACAAGGATACAATTATTTGTGGAGTAATAATACTACCACTTCCTCTATCTCAAATCTTGCAGCCGGGAATTATTCGGTAACAGTATCCGATGCTCATAACTGCACTGCTGTAAATTCAGTAATTGTAACTATCGTTTCTTCTATTTCGGCAAGTGTTTCTTCGACAAGTGCAAAATGTAACGGAAGTAGCGATGGAACAGCAATAGTAACAGTTGCTGGTGGCACACAACCAATAAATTATTTGTGGAGTAATGGTGCATCTGCTTCATCTCAATCCACTCTTTCAAGCGGAAATTATGTGGTAACCATTACCGATGGAAGTAACTGTGTGCTTATACAGAGCATTACTATTTCTGAACCAACTCCTATTACACTTTTTGTTACTGCTAAGGAACCTTCTTGCAATAATGCAACAGATGGAAGTGCAGGTGTATCTGCCATAGGAGGTAATTCGAATTATTTATTTAATTGGTCGAATGCTGCCAGTGGGGATAGTATTAATAATTTGGTTGCCGGCAATTATTCGGTAACAGTTCATGATGCTAATAATTGCTCCGCTGTTTCCGATTTTATATTGATAGAACCTTCAGCACTTTCTGTAATTCCAACTACTACTGATGTTCTGTGTAATGGAGACCAAAGCGGAACCGCCAGTGTTTCCGTTTCCGGGGGAACTCCGGGATATTCATATCAATGGTGTAATGGAAACATTCTCGTATCAACCCAAAATCTTTCAGCAGGTGTATGCACTGTAACTATTACTGACCAAAATGATTGCACTACAAGCATTACTATCCATACTTCAGAACCAAATCCAATTCAGTTTGCAACTTCTACCAGCAATTCAAACTTTGGGGCAAATGATGGAAACGTAGTGGTTAGTAATTTAACCGGTGGGGTAGGTTCTTATACATTTACATGGAGTAATGGCGACACCACACAAAATCTCACAAACGTTGCAGGTGGAACTTATTCAATAACCGTTACAGATAATAATGGATGTGTTGAAACAGCAACTGTTATTGTTCAGGATAACCCGAACATAGTAAATCAGATTTCGAATGAAATTTCATTGAAAATTTATCCAAACCCGACTTCAACTGAAATAACTGTTGTGATGAGTAAGCCGAATGAAGGTTCCATATTGAATTTGAAAAATGTTTTAGGGCAAACCCTTCTTACAAAATATATTTCATCAACAGAGACGAAAATTGACCTCTCGTTTTTTGCTAGTGGAGTTTATGTTTTGGAGGTTAAGAGCGGTGAGAAGAATGCAATGAATGAAATTGTAATCAGCAGATAAGTTTTACTTAAAACTTGGGCAGTAAACCTTTCTGTTTCCGAAATGCTGAAAAAAAGTACCTGTATGTACGAGCGAAATTTCGGGACCTCCATTGGCTTTGCTGGCACTTACTAATTTTGAAAGCGTAACATCGTAACTCAATAGCAAACGTGTTGTTTTAAATTGATAACCTGCTAACGGAGAAAGCGCATCTTTTCCACGATAATACAAGCCGAAGTAAAGAGTGTTATCTGCAGCGGATGTTCTTCGTTGGTAAAATCCGTAGCCGAACAAGGCACCTGCAACTATTTCTTGTGCTTTCTTTTCATAACCGTAATAACCGTTTACTATAATCGAAATTCTTTCATTAAGGCTATACGTTATACCTGCACTTGCCTGATAACGGATTCCCAATCGCTCTGTTGTTCCTAAAAAAGAATGTTTAGGTCTTGTAAGATGCAGTATGGAAAAACCAAAATCTAATTTTACCTGATCATGAACATGCGCGCCTAAATTTATTCCTGCACCTAAATCGAGCATCTGAAAACTTTCCTGCTGCACCGGTTCGTTATTAGCCAGTGAAACATCAAAGCCACTAGCATCTACCCACTGGTTATTGAAATAAAATCTAGAAAAATCAACCGAGCGAATGATATAGCTGAAGCCGATACCTACGGAGAGAACATAACGATGATCTTTGTCAAATGCCTGATGATATGCACCGCTCAAACTAATTTTTCGGTACATCAATCTTCCGTCTCCCGCCTGGTCATTCACAAAATTGGCTCCCAAACCAAACCAGGCTGATTTGAGTTTTCGCTCACCAAAACTAAAGTCTACATAAGGTGACTCTGTGTGATAATTATAAATGGAATTTGAAATAGCAAAGGGCCATTGCGCTTTAAAATTGAAACCCACACGATAATTGCCTTCATAATTTCCGGTTTGTGCAGGATTAAGAATAAGCGGATTGGTAAAGAATTGCGTGAAGTGAATATCCTGACTATATGCAGCAGGTAACATGTAGTAGGCAATAAATACGCACCACACTCTCAAGTGTAAACTCCTTCGTCTTATGTATTTCCATTTACTCATTAGCGGAGTAAGGTTATATTTCCTTTCAACGGAATAGTTTTGCCATCGACCAAAGTAGCCTCCACGGCATAAGTGTACACTTCCATTTCCTGTAGCACACCTTTATAAATTCCATCCCAGCCTATATTTTTATCGTGCGTTTCAAAAACCTTTTCGCCCCACCGGTTGTAGATTCTGAACATCAATCCAACAATTCCTCTGCCTTCTACTTTCACCACATCATTAATGCCATCACCGTTTGGAGAAAAAGCATTTGGCACTCCTACTAAACCATTGAATGAAATGAAAATGTTTTTGCAAATAGTATCAGAACAAGCATCGTTAAAAGCTTCGAGACAAACATTCATAGTATAAATGCTTTCGTAAGCGTGAGCAGGATTTTCGTCGGTGCTGCTATCGCCATCGCCAAATTGCCAAAACAGATTTTGATAAGCGAAGCTGTGATTGATAAATTGCACCGGTGTTTCAAAGTTGAAGGTATCTCCTTGTGTTGTGAAATCTGCTATTGGTTGCGCATAAATTTCTACATCGTGTGTTACAGAAGCCGTTACATCGCAGGTAGCTGAATCAACAATGGTAAGAAACACACTATGGTTTCCGATTATGTTATAAGAATGTGAAGGAGAATATTGCGTTGAAGCCCCTCCATCACCAAAATTCCAAACAAAATTTGCATTCGAATCACTGAGGTTGTTGAACTGAACAGGTGTCCCCGCACAAACGTTTGCAACTGTAAAATCAACAAATACATTCGGTAAAAGCGTTACATTTTTTAAAATGGTATCAAGCGGATGACACCTGTTGGTGTCCTGCACAATCAGAGTGATGGTATAAGTAGCAGGAGAAGTGTAAGAATGATTTTCGTTTTGTTGTGTTGAAGAAGTGCCGTCACCGAAAGTCCATAAATATTGCACCGCGTTAGAGCTGGTGTTGACTAAATCAACAATCAAATTCGAATCGCAATCGTTCAGAATATTCAAATTGAAATCGGCATGGACTGAATCGTCAATCACAGTAATTTGTGCAAAAGCAGAATCAGCACCCACACAAGCGTTTGTATCAATAGCTACTGCGGTAACATTGAATATTCCGGTGCTGTTGTAAGTATGAATAGTAGTGTCACCGGTTGAGGAGTTCCCATCACCAAAATACCAAATGAAATCGGTGGAAAGCAAAACGGAGTTACCAATAAATTCAGCAGCAAATGGCAAACAACCACCAGTGTCAGAAACTGTAATAGAAATATTCAGAGGCACTAAACTGACAACAATTTCAGCTGTGTCTAGCGGTTTACAAAACATATGCGAGTCAGTCAAATAATGAGTAATAGTAAACGAACCGGCTGTGCTGTACACGTGATAAGCTGTATCAGCATTTGCAGTTTGGGTCCCGTCACCCCATGCCCACAGTTCCGAGTCTTCCCCTTGATACATTGACCATACTGTAACCTGCACTGAATCGCATCCGAAAAATGTTCGGATGAAATTAAAATCTCCTTTTGCAACCGAATCAACGGTAACGATGGTAGCAAAAGCTGTATCAGCAATGTTGCAGGAAGAAGAATCAATTACAATTAACAGTACATGAAAAGAATCGGAAGTTGTATACGTGTGCGTGTTATTTGCGAGAATGGAAAAACTTCCGTCACCAAAATTCCAATGATAACTTGAAGTTGAGATAAACGGTGCAATAAAGTTTACAGTTAGCGGGATACATCCACCGGAGTTGCTTGCAGTAAACGTTGCATCCACTTGTTGCGGAATGGTAACCTGACTTGCAAAAGTATCAGCTAAACTGCACCGGGTTGAATCAGAAACTATCAGCGTTATATTGTAGGTTCCCGGATTAAGGTAAATATGATTTACTGAATCAGTAGTATAATGACTTCCATCTCCCATGTTCCAGGAATAACTCGCAGAAGGATAACTCACTGTATTCATCGAAACACTTTTGTTATAGCAATTAATATTCAAGTTTGGAAGAAAATCTGCCACTATGGAATCATCCTTCACAACTACATCTAAAAATGCAGTATCAGCAATATTGCATGAGTTGGAGTCAATTCCAATCAGCATTACGCGGTAAGTTCCTGTATCAGTATAAGTATGAAGTGGGTTTATCAGAAAGGAAAAACTTCCATCACCAAAATACCAGGTGTGTGTTTGCACATTATTGAGCGTTGCCTGAAACTGCACAGTAAGCGGAACGCAACCGGTAGCTCGGGGTGAGGCATCAATGTGTACTTGCGCACCAGCAAGATTAAAGGCAATCTTTAAACCTAATTCATTGCAATTGCTACTTTGATTATTTGGCGACCAAACTCCCGGTGTAGTTGGAGTAAGGGAGTTGCCTCCACAACCAGCACAAATTGCTTCGTAAATTACTCCACGCTTATCAAATCGACTCGTTCCCCCATCCACGTGTTCAATAGCCCCGTTACCTCCAAAATAGGAGCCATACAAAATATTCTGCGCGTTTTTCGATAAAACGAAAAAATAAAAATCTGTCCCATCAGTTGTAGTTTGCATTGCATCAGCAGTGAGCGGCATGTTAAACATGTTATTCTGGAAATTTGAAAATGAACCGCTGTTAGTTCCCCAACCTGCCACGTAAACGTTTTCACAGGTATCTACTACAAATGCAGTAGGAGAAATATTAGGAGATCCAATTCCGCTTCCAAAAACTGTAGAATAGAAAATATTGTTGAGGGAAGGATTTATTTTAGTAATAAACTGCCCGCTGTTCGGGTTTGAGTAAGCGGCATTTTGCACGGGATAAGAACCGGTAGTTTGCCCAACGAAATAAATATTGCCGGCAGCATCGGATTTTACAAAATAAACTTGGTCATCGCCTGAAGTGCCAATATAAGACGAACTTATCAGTTGGGTACCGGTTGCGTTTATCAATGCCAGAAACCCGTCATACTGTCCACCCTGATAGGTCGTGTGCAAGGATCCTGGAGCGGTTGGGAAATTACTACTCATAGTTCCACCGGCCAAATAAAGAGTTCCTGCGGGATCGATCTCTAATGAGTAGCAGGCATCATCATTTGAACCACCGAGATACGTACACCAAACTAACTGCGAACAATCGTTATTGAGTTTAAATGCACAGCCATCCTGTGTTCCTCCAAATGCTGTTTGTATAGCACCACCGGTAACAGGAAAATCAGATGATTGCGTGCAGCTTGCAACATAAATATTGTCATTTGCATCTACGTTTACTTCACCTCTGTTTTGGTCGCCATAATTTCGTTTTAAATTTCCTGAAGTAAATTCCTGAGGTTCAAAATTAATTCCATCCATTCCTGTTCCTCCTATGAATGTTGAGCCTAGTAAAGCGGTGCCGGTAGAATTAAATTTTGAAACTACAATATCCCCACCGCCATTGTAAGAGTTATCATAAGCGTTTGCGGAAATAGGATAATTGGCAGAGTAACTGACTCCGTAAACAACCAGATTATTCTGCGGATCAACCACAAGAGAATGGGGGGTTTCATTGTCATTTCCTCCAAGATAAGTAGAATAGATTATTTGAGTTCCATTAGCCTTAAATTTTGTAATGCCCATATCACAAGCGTAGCCAATTCCATTTCCGTTTCCAGGTCCAATTATTTGTCCCTGTAATCCTGTGCCGCTTCCCCACACCGTTTGAAATGCGCCAATAGTTGTTGGGTAAGTTGCGTTTTGAGTTGGGAAATTGGCATTCACATAGCCACCTACGTACATGTTTCCCTCTTCATCGTAAGTTGCCGTGTAGCCCCAGTTGTCAGCAGTAGCACCGGTGTAGGTTGAGAAGATGATATTGGGATCGATTACGAGCGGGAAGCTTTTATCGTATCCGTCAGGAAATTCAAAACTCAATTCATCTGCATTTAAAGCGAAATTGCATTTCACCTCTCTTCTGAAACCATTTATTTTCTGATAGGCAAATGGACTTTCCTCTATTACATCACCCACTGAAGTTTGAATTCGTAATTTGGAATCCGTAATTTGTAGTTTCTCTGCACCGGTGTAATGAATCTTAATTTTCGAAACATCTGCCTCGGGTTTTACCACCCAATCATATTTTAATTGTCTATTCTGTTTAGTGTAGAGCAGCAAATCAATCCCATTATAGAGCTCCGAATAATTTATCTGCGAAAATATTTTTGCACCCGAAGCCCAATGCTGAGGCTCATTACCGAGATAAAAATTGGCATAATCAAGAAAAGAATTTTCTCCTTGTAAAACAGGATTCGGATTTGCACCAACAAATTCTTCTTTAAAGGCATGTCCATGAATAATTACATCTTCATTATTTCCTGGGTGTTTAATTTTTGAAAGATCATCAGCAGATTGAAGAAAGAAGTAAAACGCATTTTTTTCAAGCAGCAATCTTCCGTTGGGTATATCACCACGGAAAATAATTTTCTCATGCCATTGCCCTTTGTTCTCGGTAAAGCGGAGTTGTTCCGCCCTTGGAATTGATATTGCACTGCTCTGTGCAAAACTGCCCCAAGTCAAAAGCATTAAGTAAATACTGAAAAATAAAAATCGCTTCACAAGTAGACTTATGCCTTAAAGATAGATAAAAATGAATTTGAGTTGGAAGTAGCTAAGTTTCTTTCTGATTTATTATTAAAATAAAAAAGCCGACACTCTTTTTTGTGTCGGCTTTTGCTTAGTGTTTTACAATTAAGTCTATAGTTTTTTAATCCCAGAAACAGTAACCACCTTCTGAGATCAATTTATCAGCAACTGCTCTGCGAATTTCTTTGGTGTTAATCATTTCATATTTAGTGAAACGTTTTAAACCCATTAACATCATACGAAGTTCATCGCCACCTGCAAATGATACGAGAGCAGATTTTCCTGCTATGTTTATTCTGTCCATCGCATCAAAGAAATAGCACTTCACCATGTCCACATAAATTTGTGAGGCTTCCTGTCCGTGAAGGTTTACTAATTTTTCAGCGCGTAGCATTCCACTTTCCATGTTAAGAATATCAGCCATCATATCAGAACAGTGCATCAGCAGTTCTTGCTCTTTCTCAAGACCCATCATTAATTTTTGAACTGCAGAGCCGGCAACTAAAAGGAATGCCTTCTTCGCATTCTTCAACGCATTTCTTTCTGCACCAAAAATATCATCAGCATCGGTCGAAGAAAAATCAGGAACACTCATCAATTCTTTTTGAATAGCCATGCCAGGTGTCATTAAATCTAATTTTCCTTTCATGGCAAATTTCAGCAATGCATCCATAGAAAGCATGCGATTGATTTCGTTTGTGCCTTCAAAAATTCTATTAATGCGACTATCTCTGTAAGCGCGCGCCATAGGATACTCTTCAATAAATCCATAGCCACCGTGAATCTGTAAAGCTTCATCTACAGTAAAGTCAAGTACTTCGCTTCCCATAACTTTCAGCAACGCACACTCTACCTGAAACTCTTCTGCCCCACCGGTTAAATATTCGGTCATTGATTTTCCCTGTGCTTTCAATTCATGTTCCTTCTGCAATATCAAATCACAAACACGGTAAGAAGCACTTTCTGTCATCCAGGTGCGAATAGTCATTTCTCCAAGTTTGCCTTTAATAGCTCCGAACTGCTGAATAGGTGTTTTGAACTGTTGACGCTCTGCAGAATATTTAACGGCTGTACTTATAACTCGTTTTGTGCCGCCTAATACTCCGTTGCATAATTTGTAACGACCAATATTTAAAATCTGAAATGCGATTTTGTGTCCTTTGCCTTCTTCACCCAGTAAATTTTCAACCGGAACTTTTACATCGTTGAAAAACACCGCGCAAGTGGAAGAAGATTTAATTCCCATTTTCTTTTCTTCTGCACCTATACTTAAACCTTCATAACCCCGCTCAACAATAAAACCGGTGAATTTTTTATCGTCACCATCAATTTTTGCAAATACCACAAACACATCGGCAAAGCCTGCATTGGTTATAAATATTTTTTGCCCGTTGAGGATGTAATGTTTTTTATCTGTACTTAACACTGCTTTTGTTTTTGCACCAAGAGCATCTGAACCGCTTCCGGGTTCTGTCAAAGCATAAGCAGCTTTCAGTTCACCGGTGGCTAATTTTGGAAGATATTTTGCGCGTTGCGCATCCGTTCCGTAATAAATAATCGGACAAGTTCCTATACCTGTGTGTGCGCCAATGCCAACACTTACACCGTGTCCCCAGCCCAGAACTTCAGTAACGTACGAAAAAGTCATGAGGTCTTTTCCCAAGCCGCCATACTCTTCGGGAATATGAATACTGAGCAAACCAAGTTCACCGGCTTTTTCAATCACACCGGCACACAGCAATGGGTCTTTCTCTAATTTCTCAAGTGGAATATCAATTTCTTTTCGCACAAAATCTTTCGTCATTTCGCGCATAGCAGTTTGCTCTTCGTTGATCTGTTCAGGAATATAAACGTCCTGCCATTGCGATTCTTTAATCAGGTATTCGCCTCCTTTAAGTGTGGTTGCTTTTGTTGTTGAGGTTTCCATTTATTTTATTTTAGTATTTATATTTTTAGAAACAGTATTGATCTTCTTCAATGAGTTTATCTGCAATTCTTCTTCTTGCTGCAATGGTGTTGTAAGCTTCATATTTTGTAAAACGCTTTAATCCCATCAGCATAATGCGAAGCGTATCTCCATCATTAAATGCTGTGATAGCATGTTTGCCCGAAAGATTTATTTTTTCAAGAGCATCGCTGATATAAGTTTTTGCCATATCAATTTGCAAACTTGCAGCAGCTTCTCCGCGAATGCTGATTAATTTTTCGGTTCGAAGCAAAACCGATTCGCAAACGAATAATTCAATCAGCATGTCAGAAATGTTCATGATAATTTCCTGTTCCTTATCTAAATTGTTCATGAACTTCTGAACGGCTGCACCGGCTGTCATCAATATTGCCTTCTTAGCATTCTGCAATGCTTTCTTTTCTGCAGCAAAAAAATCATCCGAGTTATCGCTGCTGAAATCAGGAACACTCATCAATTCTTTTTGAACTGCCATAGCAGGAGTGAATAAATCAACTTCCCCTTTCATGGCTTTCTTCACCAACATGCCTACTGCAAGCAACGATTTATTTCATTTGTTCCTTCAAAAATTCTGCTGATTCTCGCATCGCGGTATGCACGAGCCACAGGATACTCTTCGCTAAAACCGGTACCGCCAAAAACCTGCACCGCTTCGTCCACCACATACGCCAAAATTTCTGAGCCAAACACTTTTAAGATTGCGCACTCAATAGAGTATTCTTCTGCGGCAATTAATTTTGCTTGCACCTTGTCAGTGCCTTTTGCCGAAAGGTCGGCAATCATATCATCAATTAAACCACCGGTGCGGTATGTTGCCGATTCGCAAGCGTATGTTTTAATTGCCATTTCTGCCAGTTTGTGTTTAATAGCACCAAACGAAGAAATGGGAACGTTGAATTGAACTCTTTCGTTGGCATATTTAGTGGCTACAGTTATTGTTTTTTTTGAACCACCTAAATTGAGAACTGCCAATTTGTAACGACCAATGTTCAGCACATTAAAGGCGATTTTGTGTCCTTTCCCAATTTCACCCAACAAATTTTCTACCGGTACTTTTACATTATTAAAAAATACCTGACGAGTAGACGAACCTTTAATCCCCAATTTATCTTCTTCGCTGCCTAAAGAAATTCCTTCGCTCTTTGCATCAACAATAAAGCCGGTGAATTTTTCCCCATCTACTTTTGCAAACACAGTAAAAATGTCGGCAAACCCCGCGTTTGTAATCCACATTTTTTGCCCGTTCAAAATGTAGTGCTTGCTATCTTCAGTTAATACAGCTTTTGATTTTGCGCCCAATGCATCGCTTCCGCTACCCGGTTCTGTTAGGCAGTAAGCGGCTTTAATTTCGCCACTCGATAAACCAGGCAAATATTTTTGTTTCTGTTCAGCAGTGCCGAAATACAAAATTGGCAGTGTGCCGATGCCGGTGTGTGCTGCAAACGCGGCGGCAAATGAATGTGCAGTTCCCATCTCTTCATTGATAACTGTATCAGTGCAAACATCTACTCCCATGCCGCCAAATTCTTCGGGCACGCTTGCACCGAGTAAACCGAGTTCACCGGACTCCAACATAAGTTGTTGTGTAAGTCCCGGTTCTTGTTTCTCAATTTGTTTTACAATGGGGTGGATGCGATTGGTAACAAAATCTGATGCCGTTTGAGCAAACATTTTTTGTTCTTCGCTAATTTCATCTTTAATAAAAACATTTTGAAACGAAGTTTCCTTAATTAAAAATTCTCCGCCTTTCAAGATTGTTTTGGTTTGAGTTGTTTCCATTTTTTCAATTTGTGTTAGTATTAAAAAAAGACCTCCGAAATATTTTAATCAGTGAGGTCAAATAATTTATAATCTTTCAAAAATTCCGGCAATTCCTTGTCCACCACCGATACAGGCACTTACCATTCCGTATTTATTATTCCTACGTTTCATTTCGCCAATCAACTTTTGGAAAAGATAAGTTCCCGATGCTCCTAGCGGGTGACCAAGTGCAACCGCACCTCCATTTACATTGATGATATCTGTATTCAGGTTTACTTCTTTAATTACTGCAAGTGACTGTGCTGCGAAAGCCTCATTTAATTCAATCAACTCAATATCATTCAGGTTTAATCCTGCTTGTTTTAAAGCTTTTGGAATTGCAGCTACCGGTCCAATACCCATTAAAGTTGGATCAACACCTACACATGCAGAGGTAACCATGCGCGCAATTGGCAGAAGGTTTAATTCTTTCACCACTCGTTCGCTTACTACTATAACAAATGCTGCGGCATCAGAAGTTTGCGAGGAGTTCCCTGCCGTTACCTGGCCACCATTTTTGAAAGCAGGTTTGAGTTTTGCCAAACCTTCCATCGAAGTATCAGCACGCGGACCTTCATCTTGTGATACAGTGAACTTGCGTGTTTTCTTTTTGCCATCTTCAAAATAAGTTTCTTCAATTTCTACAGGCACAATATCTTCTTTGAACTTATCTGCTGCAAGTGCGGCCATTGCTTTTTTGTGACTATTAACTGAAAATTCATCGGCTTGTTCACGAGTGATACCATATTTAGTGGCAACATTTTCTGCCGTTAATCCCATGCCTATATAATATTCAGGATGGTCTTTGGCGATTTCGTAATTCGGAACGGTTTTGTAACCAACGGTTGGAACCAAACTCATGCTTTCTGTTCCACCGGCAATAATTACATCAGCCATTCCTGCTTTAATTTTTGCAGTTGCCATAGCAATACTTTCAATGCCGCTGCCACAGTAACGATTGATAGATACACCGGGAACTTCGATAGGCAGGGAACGAACCGCCACCCAACGCGCCATCTGCAACCCTTGTTCTGCTTCGGGTACTGCATTCCCAACTATCACATCGTCAACACGTTTTGGATCGAGTTGCGGAACTTTTTTCAATAAATCTGTAATAGCGTAATACGCAAGGTCAACCGGTGTGGTAAATCTGAAACCTCCGCGTTTTGCTTTTCCTATGGCGGTTCTTGAACCGGCTATGATATATGCTTCCATGTTTTATATTTTCTGATTTTATAAATTATAATTTCTTTTTGTTGTGTCGTGAGAAATTGCCTTTTCTACTGATGAATCAATTTTCGCTGTTGGATCTATTTCAATTTGTCCTTCATTACCTCTCGAAGGTGCTTCATAAGCACCTTGTTTTGCCGGTTGACATGATGAAGCAACTGACGTTGCAGCAACAAGAAGTAATATGAAAGAGAAATTTTTCATGATTAGTTTCTCAATGGCTTACCGGTAGTTAGAATGGATTGAATTCTCTCTAAAGTTTTCTTTTCACCGCAAAGCGATAAGAATGCTTCACGTTCCAGATCCAACAGATATTGTTCGGTAACGTTTGTTTCGGTAGATAAATCGCCACCGCATAAAACCCAAGCAATTTTCTGTGCAATTTTAAAATCGTGTTCGCTTGCATACGCGCCTACTTTGAACGAAGCGGCACCGGCATACAATGCACTCAATCCGGTTTTGCCCAATACGGTAATATCATCACGCTGTGGTTTTTGCACGTAACCGTTGTTGTAAAGTTCCAGCACTTTATCTTTTGCTTCGGCAATCAGGCGCGATGAGTTTACTACTACTACATCTTTCTTTTTATCTAAAACTCCAACACTGAAAGCTTCGTAAGCAGAAGTCGCAACTTTTGCTGTTGCAATTGCAGTAAAGCGTTCTGCCAATTGAGGAATCTGTGCATCGCCTGCATAGTATGCATCGCTGGCACGAAGAGCCATTTCTTTGGTTCCGCCTCCGCCAGGGATAAGACCCACCCCAACTTCTACTAAACCAATATAAGTTTCGGCACTCGCCACCGCGCTATCACTGTGCATACTGAATTCGCAACCGCCACCTAATGTCATTCCGTGTGGAGCAGCTACTACAGGTATTGATGAATAACGACAACGCATTGTCGCATTCTGGAATGCGCGAACCGCAAAATCTAATTCGTCATATTCCTGCTCAAGAGCAAACATGAAAATCATAGCAAGATTTGCACCGGCACTAAAGTTCGGATAATCATGGCCGAGCACTAGACCTTTCCATCCTTGTGTTTCAGCAATATCAATTCCCTTATTGATAGCTTCAATTACTTCTCCACCGATTGAATTCATTTTTGTAGCCCAAGAAACATTCAATACACCATCACCGATGTCATCAATTCGGCAAAGCGAATTTTTCCAAACAGGTTTCTGGTCCTTGTAGTTATCAAGAATGATAAACGCTTCACGACCCGGAATCGCTTTGTAAGACTTTGAAGGAATATCGTAATACTTCTGCACTCCGTTTTCTACTTTGTAGAAGGTTTTGAAGCCAGCAGCCAACATTTCATCCACCCAGACATTTACTTTAAAACCTGCTTCTTTCATCCCTTTCGTCAATGCTTCTACACCAATTGCATCCCATTGTTCAAACGGACCTATTTCCCAACCAAAACCTGCGCGCATAGCATCGTCAATTCTGTAAAGTTCATCGCTGATTTCAGGGATGCGGTTGCTTACGTAAGCAGAAACGTAGTAAGTAAGTTTACGTAGAAAATCTCCGTGCTTATCAGTTTGTTTAGAGATTGCCGCCAACCGTTTTTTCAAACTCTCAATGCTCTTTAGCTCTATTGTGGCAGATTTTGTTTTTGCTGAAGGTTTGTATTCAAGTGTTTTCCAGTCAAGCGTGCTGAACGATTTTTTGCCGTTTGCGTCTTTCGATTTTTTGAAAAATCCCTGACCGGTTTTATCGCCAATCCATTTGTTGGTTTCCATTTGCATGATCCAATCCGGAACCTGCAACACATCGCGGTATTCATCATTAGGTAAACTATCATGCGCACCTTTCATTACTTTAATCATGGTATCCAAACCAACCACATCAGTAGTTCTGAAAGTAGCTGACTTAGGTTTTCCGATTAACGTTCCGGTCAATGCATCAACTTCATCAATAGTGAAATCCATTTCCTGCATTAACTTGATAACTGCCGCAATGCTGAATACTCCTACACGATTGGCAATAAATGCAGGCGTGTCTTTACATAATACAGTCTGTTTGCCGAGGAATAAATCGCCATAACTCATCAGAAAGTCAATTACTTCTGGATGGGTTTCGACAGTTGGAATAATTTCTAATAAGCGCAGATAGCGGGGTGGATTGAAATAGTGTGTGCCACAGAAGTGTGCGCGGAAATCATCGCTTCTTCCTTCTGCCATTAAATGAATTGGAATACCTGAAGTGTTAGAAGTAATGAGTGTTCCAGGCTTACGGAACTTCTCTACTTTTTCGAAAACCAGTTTTTTGATGTCGAGACGCTCTACTACCACTTCAATAATCCAGTCAGCATTTTTAATCAGCGAAAGGTTGTCATCGAAGTTACCGGTGGTGATGCGCGAAGCAAAAGCTTTATCGTAAACCGGATTGGGGTTGCTCTTTAAGGCAAATGCCAAAGCATCGTTTACTAATTTGTTACGCAGTGCCGGTTTCTTTGCATCGGCTTCACTTAAGTTAGGAGTAACAATATCTAGCAAATAAACTTTTAAGCCGATGTTGGCATAGTGTAAGGCAATACGTGAACCCATTACACCGGAGCCTAACACAGCAACGGTTTTAATTTTTCTTGCTTTTGCGGGAGTTATGTTCACCGCTTTCTTTTCTGTAGCTGTTGCTTCCATATTTTATTGTGTATTTATTCTGTAAGATTTTTTTCGGACAACGAATTTATAGGTTTATTTTTTTATCTACCAACCGTTTGGTAAGAATTATTTTTTAGCTTTTTGAACTGCCTGTTTGCCAACCGCTTTACTGTTTGCTTTTCCGCTGGCTTCGCCGCTTTTCTCCAGGCGATTCAAAACTCTCTTTATTGTATTCTTTAAATAATTATGATCGTTAAATACACGGCTGAACATCAGGCTTCCTTCAATTTCCGCTACACTTCTTTCCGCTAATTCAGTGGCAATTGCTTCAGAATATTTATCGAGATAAATGGTTTTTACAGCGTGAAAAAAATCGAGAAAGAAACGTTGCACGAGCGTGTTGAACTCCGGAGCCATTAAGGCTGTTTCAACGCCCATGTTTCCTAAGAGGTTCCCTTTTTCTTCATTGAGGAAAACCTTTTCCGCTGCCAGGAAAAGGCGCTCTAATCTTTTCTGAGGGGGAACGCTTTTGTCGTAAGCATGGCTGAATACATTGGTCTTGAAAAATTCATGCACATTCTTAATCACCTTACACATCAAATCTTCTTTGCTGGGGAAGTAGTGATAGAGTGAACCTTTCTGCAAACCACAGGCATCGGCTATCTGACTCATAGAGGTATTGAAATAACTTTGCTTTCTGAAAAGCTTCAGTGCTTCAATAATGATAATCTGTTCGTCAACCTTCTGTTTAGGCATGTCCTTGAAATACGGGATACGAAAGTAAAAACAGTTTTTAATTTACCAAACGGTCGGTCGGGAAAATATTTTGAGCTTTCGGTTACATTCGCCTCCACTATGGGAAAACTTATTTCAAAACTGATCTTCAAAATTTTCGGCTGGACATTTAAAGACCATGTTGGCGGTGGATATAGCCGTTGCGTAATGATTGCAGCACCGCATACCAGCAATTGGGACCTAGTTTTTGCCCGCGCGGCTTTTTACCTGATGGATATTCCGGTACGCTATACGGTTAAGAAAGAATGGATGCGTTTTCCGTTCGGTTTGATTTTCGGACCACTGGGGGCTATTGCTATTGACAGAAGCCCTAAAAAAGAAGGCGAGGAAAGACAAAGTATGACCGAAGCGATGATTGAGCTTTTTAAGCAAAATGATAATCTGGCGGTGATGGTAACTCCCGAAGGTACCCGCTCGCTGCGGACAAAATGGAAAACCGGTTTTTATCATGTAGCGGTTGGAGCTAAAGTGCCTATTGCCCTCGGCTATTTAGATTACAAAAACAAAGTGGCTGGTGTGGGCAAACTTGTTCATCCAAGTGGTGATATTCAGAAAGACATGAGGGAGATAATGGATTTCTACAAGAACATTCAGGCGAAATATCCCGAAAATTTTTCGGTCGATTTAGATTATTTCTAAAGCGGTCAGACTGCGTCAAACCGGGTTTGCAAAGAACTTCAACAGTTTTTCGTTTACCCAATCCGGATTGTCGTGTTGCACGAAATGTCCGCTGGTTGAATCGTATAATATTTCAAAACCCTTTTCGCAATATTCTTTGGTGTTATAGGTGAGTTCTTTACCAAGGGCAATATCATGTTCACCCCACAGCATCAGCACAGTTGCTTTTATTTTCGGAAATTGGGGAGATGAAAATAAATTCCGGAATGCAGCACGGTAATATGCGATTGCTGACTTTATTGCTTCGGGTTGTTGATACGCTTCCACATATTTCATTACATCTTCTTCATTGAAAGCCTTTTTGTTCATCGGCATTACTTCAAACATTTTTCTGAAAAACTTTTCTGTGCCCACTAATCTTTCAGGAACAAAAGGCAATTGGAAAAAGAAGATATACCAGCTCTTCTTCCATTGAGAAAGATTGAAACTTTCAAAAGCGCGTTTCATTTCGTTGGGGTGAGGCACATTTAAAATAGCCAGCTTCTTTACCACACCTGGGTGAAAAGCAGCTACAGCCCATGCCACTGCTGCTCCCCAATCGTGGCCTACTACTATGGCGCTTTCTACGCCCAATGCTTTTATGAGTTCGGCAATATCTTTTGCCAGAATTTCAATTTTGTAATCGGAAACATTTGCAGGTTTTTCGCTTAAGTTATAGCCGCGCATATCCGGTGCTACTACCCGGTATTGTTTCGACAACACCGGAATCTGATTTCTCCATCCGTACCAAAACTCGGGAAAGCCGTGAAGCAGAACAACCAATTCGCCAGTTCCTTCTTCTACATAATGAAGTTTGATGCCGTTGGCCTGAATAAAATTTGATGTCATATGAGTATGAAAATACAAAAACCTGTTTCACATGCATTAACGTTTCAAACGCTGATCGTGATAGAAAATAATATACTTTCGGTTCCGTTAATTGAATTCAATTTACCGTTGTGAAAAAACTGTTTCTTCTATTTCCGCTTTTTGTTTTTGCAGCGAATGTTGCATTGGCACAGGATGATGAATTACCCCCACCCAGCAGTAAACCCAAACAAACCGAAGAGAAAAAGAGCGACCCAAAGCCCCCTGATGTAAAAGATTTCAAAGGCTTTAGTAAGCCAAAGAAATTCGATATGTCGAAACTGCTGATTGAGCCGATTGTTAATCTTTCAATCAGCCAATTCAGAATAGATATCGGATTTTCACCTTCGGTAGCTTACCGTGTTTGGCAACCCAAAAATGCAAAACAAAAATCGGGGAACGTTGGCTTGTTTGTGGGAGGGGGAGTTACTTATTCATATACGCGCATCAACGAAACAGCCAACCTGAAATATAATATTCAGACATACGGAGCGGGCCCGCTAATTCAGTATACCATCTGGCGAGGTTTGTTTGCGAGGGTTAAGCTGGAACTGCTGGGAAGGAAAATTCCAGTTTCACCAGGTCCTTATTATAATGGTCAGTATCATGTTATATATACAAATAAATTTACTCCAGCCTGTCTATTAGGTGCCGGCTATAATCTGCTTCAGAGTAAAAACATTTTTGTTCCGCTGATTGTATCGTATGATTTGCTGCATTCGGTAGTAGATAAAAACTATTCTATTTACCCTCGCGGGTTTACTGTTCAGCTAGGGTTTATTACGCTTTTCTAATTTTTTTTTATGCGTTTGAAATAAAGCGCACCAGGCTCCTTTTTGCTACCGGCAACATGGTTTCGGGCAATGGGAATGAATATTTGAATTCTACCGCGTAAGTGGCAGGGTTAGGGACGTTCCGGTGTTCTTCTATCAGTTTATATTTTACCTGTTCGTAGGTATCAGATACGGAAGTGGTGTAATTGAAGAGAAACTGTGTGTGAATGCCGCGGAACTTTTCGTGAAGGTTTTCAAAAATAGTGATGCGGTAGAAATAAACGTTGACTAATTTCTTAATAAAATCGGAGAGGAAGAAATATCCTTCATCGGTGCGGAGGGGAAGAATGCCTATGGGAAATACTTCCAGCTTGTCTTCTACTTCTTCATACAGTTCTTTTCCTAAGCCTATTTTGTTTTCTATTTCGGGTAAGGCAAATTCTACAATAGAATCAATTTCGCGGAGCAGTTCATCGTCTTCAAACTGTTGTTTATACGCCACTTTAAATTTTTCGAAATCGAGTTTCGAAATCTGTTTCGGAAAATCTTTTGCTACAGCTAACTTTTTTTCGCGGAAGAGCTGCAGGTTGTTGTAATGCTCTATCAACTCCGAAAGTTTGGGATACAGTTTTTTCTCATCAAAGTTTTTGGTGGTTTGTTGCAGATAGCCGAGCAGCAGATATTTTTTGTATTCAAAATCTATGGTGCCTTCGGTAAGCCAGTTTGGTTGCAATGTTTCCATGGCAATTCGTTTTGTTATTTAACGGAAGTTAGCAGGAGAAGTTGTAGGGACCCAATGCTAATTAACAAGTAGTAATGCAGAATGTCCATAAACTGTACTCACGCCATAATTCAAAACCGTAGCACGGGTATACTTTACAACCAAATTAGTTTTTGTAATATAGCCCACACAAAAAAATCTGCAATGAGAAAAAATCTATTTATCAGTTTAATACTTACCGGCATTTTCTGTCAGTCGGTATTTGCACAGTATTTTACACTACGGGTAGGCGGTGGCTATGCGTGGCCTGGAATTACTGCCACACAAGGCGTGATGGGCCCTAAGGTTGATCCGTTATCACCGGATAAAGACGGGCTGCTGCCTATGAGCAACATGAACGATTCGATTCCTTCTATTCAAAGTGTTTATGGTTCTTACGGAAAGGGAATGAACCTTTCGCTTGGCTTTGGATATATGATAAACCCCTACATTGGCGTAGAGTTGGGCGTTGCCTATTTAAAGAGCGCTAAAATTACCTGCGACCAAACCCGACAGTTGAGTATTCAAACCGGTTTTGGTGTGCCGCCTTCTTTTTCAACGGTACCCTATTATATGAATGCGCATATCACTACCAGTGCCTTTGGAGTTTCGCTGATGCCATCGGTTATTTTAAAAGGTGCTAAACCGGGTTGGAAAATTTATCCTTACGGACATGTTGGAATTTCGATGCCGATATTTGGCGGGTTGGAGCACGACATAACTATTGATGTTGACCCGAATGTTTTTACCGAGCAGCCGCTGCTGGCTAGCAGCATTTACGGAAGCCCTTACTTTTTAGGAAAACAAACTAAGGTGAAACTGAAAACCGAAGGCACCGTTTCGATTGGGGTGAATGGCGGTATGGGTATTGCGTACAATCCAATTCCGCTCATTAGTATTATGGCAGAAGTGAACGGACAATATTTGGTAACCCGTGCTAAATCGTCAAAGATTACCCAATGGGATAGCGAGAAAGCAGATGGAACTTTTGAGAGCCGACTGGCCGACCGCGGTGTTTACCGTACCCAGTTTAACTATGTAGATAAGCTGACGAATACATCGAACAACGAAGATTACAACAGCACCACCGATAAGACCAAACCTAAAGACGATATTCGTCCGGCTGGTCCGTTCAGCAACCTTGGATTTAATGTTGCGGTTTGCTTTAACCTAAGTAAAGAAATTTTGAAACCGTTTAAAGAAAAGAAGAAGAAAGGCTAAGCCCATTTATTTTACTTGAATTGAGTAAAGGTCATTCTGAGTCTTTTCGGAATGACCTTTTTCTTTGCATTTTTTCAAATATTGATGATTTTTAAAGAAGAATGGCTGGAAAATGAAGAAGTCCCTCATGGACTACTCCGCGTCCATCTTACAATTTTTGTCGTCCACCAAGGACTTTCAAAAAAGTAACTTAGTCTGCATGAATTCCTCGGTGGACTCCAAGGAGACTAACTTGGACTACATGGAGTCTAACTTGGTCTCCTTGGAGCGAAACTTACTTTTAAAGAAAAGTAACTTGGACTACTGCGCGTCCGTCTTGGTCTCCGAGTAGTCCAAGGTTCCGTCCGAGTAGTCCGAGAAGGACTAATCCATTTTTTAGCAGGATATAGTCGGTGTTAAAACTTAATCGAAGTTTTATGTAACTCCTGTTTTGAATTTATACCTAACAAAAAAGCCCTATCCGGAAACGGAGAGGGCTTTTTTATATAAAGCGGAGGAGTTTAATCCACCATTATTCGTTTAACCAGCAAACCGCCATTTGTTTTGGTCACTTTTACAAAGTAAATGCCACCTGAAAGGTTGTGAATATCGAGGGTCATCATCATATCTATTACTTTGTTTTCAGCTACTACCCGTCCGGTAGCATCCAATACCTGAATGTTGGAGTAGGCACTCATATCTTTTAATGAAACATAAAGAATGTCTTTAGCCGGATTTGGGTAAATCTGAACCATGTTATCGTTTGTAATTTCGGTAACACCTGTAGCGCAAACAAACTGTAATAAGTAGTTAGCCAGCGTGGTATCAATCTGTGTCATTTCAGCTGCATTCGACTGCCAAGGAACGTGGCCTTCGCCCGGATAAACAATGCTGTAGTGATTTAATGAATATTGCTGATAAAGAGGCTCCATAGCTCCAAGTCCGCACAAACGAACCGGGGTAAGACCACTTTGAGCGTTTGCACACATATATGGAACTGTTGCATCTGCATCACCCTGTGCATTAAACGATGGTGTATTGCCCGGGCCAACAAATTCAGGAACATTTAAGCCTCCTGCCAGATTGATTAGAGCAGTAATGTTAGATGGGTAGCCGGGGTTACCGCTGTTACCTTCAAGGCCTCCGTTTGCATTAATGATGGAACGCAAAGGAACGGGTGCTTCATTTAAACTATCGATAAACGCCACATGCGCATATAAAACTGAACCGGCTGAGTTACCGCCACAGAAAATTTTATTGGGGTCAATTTTGTAAGTGTTGGTGGTAGCTGCGTCCTGACGGAAAAAACGAATGGCTGCTTTCCCATCGCTGATAGCCCTCATTACAGTTGTAATAGCGTTGGCAGAATCGAGCATGGCAAGCGCGTTGCCTAAACGGTAATCAATGGAAGCACACACATAACCGCGCTTGGCAAAGTTGGTGCATATCTGGGTGCATACATTATCGTTGGTTTTGTTGCCACCAATAAAACTTCCGCCATGCGCCATAATAATAAGCGGGCGCGTACTCTGTACATCACCGGTGGGCTGGTAAATATCCATTTTAAGAGTAGTGCTGTTTGCCGTGCTATAAGTAACATCTGAAGTAGTGGTTACGTTCGAAAAAACCAGATCGTGATAACGGCCTGTACACTGCGCATTTGAGTACTGAGCCATCATCATAATGGAACAGCAAAGAAGTAATGAGTAAAATTTTGTTTTCATGTAAAAATGAAGTTTGAGTTAAAAATATATGTAACGAATGTAAACGAATATAGAATTAATAGTCACGAATTGCACGAATTAACAGGAACTATTTTTTGCCTTTAATTCATGCCTTCCGCGGCATATTTTACCGGATGATACTTCCGTTATTCGTTAAATCTTTTGGTGATACGAAATGAAGTTTTCCGGCTTCGTCCTCTGACATTAAGATCATTCCCTTCGATTCGATACCCCTGAGTTTTCGCGGGGCAAGATTGGCCACCACCGAAACCTGAGTGCCTATTATATCTTCGGGTTTAAAGAATTCGGCAATGCCTGAAACCACAGTGCGCACTTCATAACCTAAGTCGATAGTGAGCTTTAAAAGTTTATCGGCTTTCTCCACTTTTTCTGCGGTAAGAATGGTTCCTACGCGCAAATCAATTTTTGAAAAATCGTCATAAGTAATTTCACTTTTTACGTTTGCTTCCATCTTTTTATTTGCTTTTTCCTTTTTGTTGCCGTTTGTTGGTTTGCCTGCGTGCAGTTTGTCAATCTGCTTCTGAATTACTTCATCTTCTAATTTCTGGTAAAGCAACGCTGCCTTGCCAAGTTGATGACCGGGTTTCAATAAATCCTGTCTACCTCCATCGCTCCACTGATAATCTTCCGCTTTCAGATTAAGCATGGCGTATAGTTTTTTAGAAGTGAAAGGCAAAAACGGTTCTGAAAGAATGGCAAGGTTGGCAATTATCTGCAGGCAATCGTAAAGTGTAATGCCGGTGTCTTCCGGATTTGTTTTGAAAGTTTTCCAGGGTTCTTTCTCAGTCAATAATTTATTGCCGTGGCGCGCAATATTCATCAACTCGGATAAGGCATCGCGGAACTTGTAATGTTCAATTGAATCAGAAATTTTATCGCGCTGTTGAGTGATGAAAGTTTTTAGTTCCGAACATTCATTTGCCTGCGGCACCTTGCCTTCAAAATATTTATCTGTTAAAACAAGAACGCGATTTACTAAATTGCCGAAAATGGCCACCAGTTCGCTGTTCACACGGGTCTGATAATCTTTCCAGGTAAACTCCGAATCTTTTGTTTCGGGGGCAATGGAAGTAAGTACATAACGCAGTTCATCTACTTTGTCAGGAAACTCTTCGAGATACTCGTGCATCTCCACACTCCACTTTCTACTGGTGCTCATCTTGTCGCCTTCCAGATTCAAAAATTCATTGGCAGGAACATTATCCGGCACAATGTAATCACCATGCATGTGCAGCATTACCGGAAAAATAATGCAGTGAAAAACAATGTTGTCTTTTCCTACAAAATGAACGAGACGTGTATCGCTGTCTTTCCAATATAATTCCCAACTCGTATTGTTTTCTTTTGCCCATTGTTTGGTGGCAGAAATATATCCTATGGGAGCATCGAACCATACATATAAAACTTTTCCTTCAGCATCTTTCAGCGGAACTTTTACGCCCCACTCTCCATCGCGGGTCATGGCGCGGGGTTGCAACCCCGCATCAATCCAGCTTTTCGATTGTCCGTAAACGTTCTGTTTCCAGTCTTTAGCATGGTCACGAATGAGCCAGCGTTTCAACCATGGTTCATATTCGTTCAGCGGTAAATACCAATGCTTCGTTTCGCGCAACACCGGTTTGTTGCCGCTTAAAGTTGATCGCGGATTTATCAACTCATTCGGAGAAAGTTCTTTGCCGCATTTTTCGCATTGGTCGCCAAATGCATTTTCATAGGCGCAGTTCGGGCAGGTGCCTACAATGTATCTATCGGCAAGAAAAACTTTTTTTTCTTCATCAAAATATTGTTCGCTCGTTACTTCTTTAAACAAACCTTTGTTGTAGAAATCAAGAAAAAATTCCTGTGCAGTTTCATGATGCAACGGTTCTGAAGTGCGATGATAAATGTCGAATGAAATGCCGAGTTTTTCAAAACTGTTTTTGGTGAGTGCGTGATATTTATCAATAATAGCCCGCGGTGTTGTATTCTCCTGTATTGCCTGAATGGTGATGGCAGTTCCGTGTTCATCGCTTCCGCAAACAAAAACCACATCGCGTTTTTGCGCGCGCAGATAGCGCACATAAGTATCGGCCGGTAAATAGGCACCCGCCAGATGACCAATGTGTTTAGGGCCGTTGGCATAAGGCAGGGCGGCAGTAACGGTATATCTTTTCCAATTCTTCATTGCTGGCGAAGTTGAAAATTTAGAACAAACCCGCAAAGACGTCAAGAGTTTTATTTTCGTCTACATGTTGTTACGTCCACCGTCATTACAAAAAGGAGATTCGGTTTACATCCTTAGTACCGCTAAAAAAATTTCTAATGAAGAAATTGCCTGCGCGGTGGAAACACTCAAAAGCTGGGGATTGAATGTTATTGTTGGAAAGACAATCGGTGCAGAATTAAACCAGTTTGCAGGTGAAGACGCCCTGCGCAGAGAAGATTTTCAGCATGCGCTGGATGATTCCAATATCAAAGCTATTATCTGCGCCAGGGGGGGCTACGGCACAGTGCGTATGATGGACGATTTGAACTTTGATGAGTTTATGAAACATCCGAAATGGATAGTGGGCTTCAGCGATGTTACTTATCTGCACACACATATTTCGAATAACATAGGCACTATGGGGCTACATGCTCAAATGCCTATTCAGTTTGAACAGAGCACTCCCGAAGCTACCGAAAGTTTACGGAAAGAATTATTTGGCGAGAGGAACGAATACATCATCGCCCCGCACGAATTGAACCGGAAAGGAGAAGCAGAAGGAATTTTAATAGGAGGGAACCTTTCTATCCTCTATTCCATTACCGGAACAAGAAGTGGTATGAACACCGACCGGAAAATTTTATTTCTGGAAGACCTCGATGAATATCTCTACCATATTGACCGGATGATGATGAACCTTAAACGTTCGGGAAAACTACAAGGGCTTGCCGGTTTAATTGTTGGCAGTTTTACCGATATGCACGACAACAAAATCCCATTCGGTAAAAACGCTTACGAAATTATTCTGGAGCATGTAAGTGAATACAACTTTCCGGTGTGTTTTAATTTTCCGGCAGGACATGTTCCTGATAATAAGGCATTGGTGATTGGCAAAACTTACAAGATGCAGGTTGGGAAAGATTCAGTAAAGGTTTTTTGATGGAAAGTTACCTGGAATACACAGCTGTTGCATTCGGGGTAATTTATGTGCTGCTGGCTTCGCGCAGTAACATTTGGTGCTGGTTAATGGGAAGTATCAGTTCGGCACTTTATATCTATATCAATATAACGCATCAGCTTTTTCAGGATGCTATTCTTCAGACATATTATTTATTGGCTGGTTTTTACGGATGGTGGCTTTGGAGCAAAAAAGGAAATATTGAAGATGAAATAAACATTCATTCATTTTCACTTCAACAAAATCTGAAACTCATTTTCTTCGGAGCTTTGCTGGTTCCTGTTTTCGGTTTTGTGTTTGCCAAACTCGGCAATTCACTTTCTTATTTCGATTCGACCGTAACAGTATTTAGTTTTATTGCCACCTGGATGACGGCAAAAAAAATTCTGGAGAACTGGTATTACTGGGTGGTGATTGATTTAGTGGCGGCTGTCATGTATCTTATAAAGGGGCTTCATGCTACTTCGCTGCTGTATATTTTCTTCTCTATTATTTCAGTGTATGGTTATCTGGAGTGGCGAAAAAAAATCTCAGTGGAATGATTTCAAGAATCACTATTACAGGAACTGAATCAACAGGTAAGTCAACGTTGGCCGAAAAACTTGCCGGGCATTACAAAACCGTTTTTGTTCCTGATTATTCCCGCGATTATATTTCGCTTCTTGAGCGAAGATACAACCATACCGATGTATTGCACATAGCGAAAGGTATTATAGAAGAAGAAAATAAAATGGCTCACTACGCCCATCATATTTTTTTCAGCGATAACGACCTCATCAATATTAAAATATGGCTACGGCATTATAAATGGGCGGTGCCGGGTTGGTTAGAAGACCAAATTTTAAAACGCAAAAGTGATTTGTATTTGCTTTGTGATGTAGACCTTCCCTGGATTGCTGATGAACAACGCCAAAACCCAAATGATCGTGCAGAATTATTTAACCAATTTAAAAATGAATTGGTTGGCATACACGCAAATTTTGAAATTGTTAGCGGAACCAATCCAAAGCTTAGGCTAAACGGGGCGGTGGGTTTTGTTGATCATTTGCTCTCGTCCAAAGTGTACTAAGGTTATTTCGGCCAAGACTTTGGGAACAAAATCAATTCTGTTCCGTAAACAACGGGACTGAATCAATTTGAATGAACGATACACTTGGTAAACAATCTGCCGTAGCCGAAAATGTTGAAGCGCTTATTGCTGCGCTTGAGGCACGCAAAAAGGAACGTGACACTACCTGTGCACATCTTGGGTTAGAGGCCTATCAATTGGCAAAAGATTCATCTGACGATAAAACACTTTTGATAAAGGCAGCTACTGCTCTTACCCACTATTTTACTGATATAACAAGCGAGTTTGATAAAGCGGTGCTTTATATCAAAGAAGTTATCGGAATGTTGGATAGTGAATCGTATGCGGAGCCTAAATCGGAATTTTATAGACGCCTTGGATTGAATTATGACTATCTGGGTGAACTTATTGAATCGAAACAGGCATACGACCAATCGGTTTTACTACTTGAAAATAAAGAGAATTTATCCGAAACTGGTTTTCTCACTTTGGCAAGATCGCTGTTCAACGAATCGATTATTTATGGCGATTTAGGCTTAGATACCTTAAAGAAGGATTACCTGCATCGTGCGTTCGGATATTTCCAGAAAGCCAACTATCAACAAGGTATTTCACGTTGTTACATTTCGTTTGGAGTGGATTCATACAACAGAAAAGAAATACAAAAATCGATTTCTTTTTATGAAAAAGCTATAGCTATTGCTGAGCCAATGAAAGACATACCCCCATATTGTATTGCAATGGGTAATTCGGGAATTGTATATGCCGAATTAGGAGAAAAGGGAAAAGCAGTAAGTTGTGCTGAGAAATCTATTGCTCAGGTAAAGAACCAAACCAATAAGCATTTTGAACTGAGCATTTATCAGATGGCAGGTCGTGTTTATCAACTGGTTCAGGATTTTGAAAAGGCCGATTTTTGGTTTGGCGAAGCAGATGTACTGTATATCCAGATGGGAAAAGTAATAGACAATTTTGAGCTGTTAAGGTTTTGGGCAGAGAGTCTTCATTCGCTTGGCAGACATCAAGAGGCTTACCAGAAAATGGTTCGGTTTATGGATCAGAGAGAGGAATTGCATAAGCTGAATAAGCAGGCTGAATTAAGCGATGCCACATTGAAGTTTCAATATGAGGAGGGAAAGAAAGAACAGGAGTTGCTGAAAAAGAAAAACGCTGAAATAGAGGAGTACGCACATAAGTTAGAGATGTCAAACTTCGAATTAAATCAGTTTGCACATGTGGCTTCTCATGACATGAAAGAGCCATTGCGAACAATTTCGAATTACGCCCAGCTACTGACAAAGACATTAAATACCGATTTAGAAGTTGATCAAAGAGATTACCTCCACTATATAAATGATGGGGCAAAACGAATGATGAATGTGATACAAAGTTTACTGCAACTTTCGAAAATCGATTCTGCCCTTAAAAAACATGAGATAGAAATGGAAGAGGTAGTAGAAGATGTAAGGCTTATGCTCAAATTGAATATTGAAGACAAGAAAGCAATCGTGCAATCAACCCGCCTACCAAAAATAGTTGCAGACCGGCCTTATATCACACAGTTAATTCAAAACCTTATAGGCAACGGAATAAAATATAACGAAAGCGGAGCCCCAAAAATTGAAATCAGTTGTCATGAAAAGGATAATGCTTATTGCTTTGAAGTTTCAGATAACGGTATTGGTATTGCACAGCAATACCGCGAAAAGGTTTTCATCATTTTTCAGCGTCTACATCACCGGAATGAATATGATGGAACCGGTATAGGACTATCTATATGCAAAAAAATTGTTGAATCCCTCGGAGGAAAAATATGGATTGAAGATTCTCCCTTAGGCGGAACCAAGGTTTGCTTTACCATCCCCAAATAAATTTACCGGCCCTATTGATTACAGTTTGTTACACCGATGTGCAACAACCGAGTAATCACTGCTTTTTTCTGTAACATCATTTTATACATTTGTGTCAACTTTCTGGGGGCGTTTCTATGCGTAAGTTTAGAATCTGAGAAGAACCCTTCGAACCTGAACATGGTAATTCATGCGAAGGGAAGAGAGACGAGTTACTCGCCTTTTTTTCGAAACTATTTCTTCTACCTCTCTGGATAAAACTTATTCGCTATGAAAAAGATTTTATTCTTTCTGGTGCTTGTGCAAAATGTATTCGCTCAAACCGATTCTTCCACTCTAAAAATTGATTCGGCTAAAACCATTTTTAAAGATGATGTTTTCATCTTTTCTACAAGAGCCGGAGATAACACTCCAACCACTTTTCAAACTATCGACAAAGAAGCACTGAACAAGAACAACCTTGGACAAGATTTACCTTTTCTATTAGATAATACTCCTTCCGTAGTTACCACCTCTGATGCAGGAGCTGGTGTTGGTTATACCGGAATCAGAATTCGGGGAAGCGATAATACCCGCGTGAATGTCACTCTTAACGGTATACCGGTAAACGATGCGGAAAGCCAGGGAACGTATTGGGTTGATTTACCGGATGTGGTTTCGTCAGCTCAGAATATTCAAATACAAAGGGGCATCGGTTCTTCAACAAACGGTGGTAGTGCTTTTGGGGGAACGCTAAGCATGCAAACACAAATGCCATCTCAAAAACCTTTTGTAGAAGCGAATGTTTCTGGCGGCTCTTTCAATACGTTTAAAATAAACGGCAAAATAGGTACTGGTATACACAAGGGTTTTTTCTTTGAAGGCTCTGCATCATGGATTACTTCGGACGGATACATTCAGCGTGCTTTTTCTAATCTGCGCTCTTACTTTTCGCAAATTGGATATATGAAGAACAATACTTTATTGAAACTCGTGTACTTTGCCGGACAGGAAAAAACCTATCAGGCATGGGATGGCGTGCCGCAGGATTCTTTGAAAACCAACCGCAGGTTTAATGATTTGGGAACGGACTACGGTCAGCACTTTCCTGCTTACAAAAACCAAACCGATAATTACTCGCAAGATTATTTCCAATTGCTCTTTACACAACGCTTCGCTTCTTTTATAAACTTTAATGCCGGTTTGTTTGCCACCCTTGGCCATGGTTATTATGAAGAATATAAAGTAGGGCAGACCTTCAATAATTATTTCGAGAATCACGATACGCTTGGAACAGCTACTGATTTAGTTCGTCAGAAATGGCTGAAGAATATTTTTTACGGAGGAACTTTTGCGTTGAATTACGAGCGCATAAACATTTCAGCAACTTTGGGCGGTTTAATGGGGCAATATCGTGGTGAGAACTTTGGCAAAGTAATCTGGGCGCAGGGTGTTTCAGACTTTGACAAGAACACCAAGTATTACGATGGACACTCTATCAAGAATGACTTTAATGTGTATGCCAAATTCAACTACGAGTTGCTGCATAAAATAAATTTCTACCTCGACTTACAATACCGCTATGTGGGCTATACCGCTAATGGTATTGATGATGATAAATCGAATTACACGTTTACGAACCATTGGCATTTCTTCAATCCTAAGGCAGGAATACTTTATAAGATAAAGCCGCAGCATCATATTTATGCTTCGTATTCTTTGGGTAACCGCGAGCCTAACCGCGATGACGTATTGGCTGCTATGGCGCAGAATAAAACGGTGAAGCCGGAAACCATGCACAATGTGGAGTTAGGTTATAAAGGGGCATTCTATCACGGCATGGAAAGAATAGCTGAACTTCGGGTGAATTATTATTTAATGCAGTATAAAGACCAGTTGGTGCTGACCGGCAGATTAAATGATGTAGGCAATCCGATTAAAGAAAACGTGCCGGTGAGTTACAGAACAGGAGTGGAGTGGAGCGGAAGTTTTAATTTCTTTTTCGCAAAAAAATATCTTGGTGCTGTTGTTGAAAGTAGAAAAGTTTTTGCTATCAATTACAACTTCGCCTACTCGCTCAACAAAATAAAATCCTTCGATGAATACATTTACACCTATGACGATTACTACTCACCTGTAGATTCACTCACACAAATCATCACGCACAAAAGCACCAACATTTCTTTTTCACCAAGCATTGTTGCTTCGCTTGAGTTAGTGGCTTATCCCGTAAAAGGTTTGGAGATTAGTTTAACGAACAAGGCGGTGAGCAAACAATATCTCGACAACACATCGAATGAAAGCAGAAAGATCAAGCCCTTCTATTATTCAAATTTCCACATCAGTTACAAACTGCCTTTAAAGCGCGATGACAAGGAGATTAAATTCACTTTGCTGTTCAATAACATCTTCAATCACCTCTACGAAAGCAAC
>CAIYOV010000294.1 GCA_903927935.1 uncultured Bacteroidota bacterium
AAAAGATAAAAGCAATCCAATTACAATCGCTTCTATGACTAACACTATAGCTAATATTTTTTTTATCTGAACTGAATTGCTCGCAAATAAAATGCTTAACCCATCGGCTGCTATCAATAAAAAACAAAACAAAGTGAATGCTCTGAAGATAGATGCGTGCCTGAACAGTTTCATAAAAGGCAATGAGTAATAAAGCCACTCCCGAACAGGTAAATATTTTCCCATAGCCGCTGACAAACAAAAAAGTCCGCATATCAGTAGAGCGATATTTCGTTTCCGATTCCCAAAACTAAAACCAACTACAATTAATGGGACAAAGAGCAACCCTGAATAGATATTTCTCATAGTCATATCTGTATCAAAGGCAGCAGTTTTAGCAAGCGTAGCAAATGGAAGCAGAAATGATATGAGTGAGCCGGGAGTTAATGAATTTACGTTGACCGTATCAATGCTCAATCCCTCAGCACGTTTAATATATGGCAGGCTTTGAAAAAGCGAAAACAAATAGCCGGAACATAATACAAGAAAAGTCACAACCGCCCCAATACTCAAATAAGAGCTTTTTAAGAAGTATCCATTTTCTTTCCAATTCCTCGCATTGTAATAAACAAAAACAAAAAACATTCCATAACAGGCTATTACAAAAAACACTATGTATCCTCCGGTTAAACACAAGGCTAGCACTAAGCCTGTTTTAATGAATGATATAGCTTTTTTCTCTTCTAACCCTGAAATGAAATAGTGGGAAATGAATGGCATCCATGCCATGCTGGTAATCAAGGTGGGATGTGAGGCATGACCGATAAAAAATCCAGATAATGGATAAACAATGCATGCTACCATCGCGGCTTCAGCAGAAAGGCTAAGCGTTCGAAGTAATTTTTGCATTCCAACTGCGGCAATTACTATATGAAAAATAAATTCAGCCTGTATTGTATAAATATTGTATCCGGCAAAAAAAGCGAAAAGCGAATTTATCGGATACCAAACTCCCGCTTGAGGATCGGCATAAATCGGATAACCAAAATACATGTAAGGACACCAAAATGGCATCATATGATTGCGAAAACACTCTCCTATAAAATAACGCGTTGGGAAATAATAGTCCATCATATCCCATTTCATCGTGTTAGCGAAAAAGCTTACTTGCCATAGTGCCAAAACAGAAACAACCAAAATGAGTAATATTGAAAAAATATTAAGCCAAAGCTTTTTTAGCATGTGTAGGCAAATATATGTATCATAAAACAAGGGGCATCGTTTTACACACCATCAAGTATTCTGAAACAAGTGTAATTGCAAAAATATATACCGAGAAACTTGGTATGCAATCATACATTGTGAAAGGTGCGCGGGCCGCTAAATCAAAATCAAAGGCCGCGATGTTACAACCACTTACTCTATTAGAAATGGAAGTTTCACATAGGGAGAATAAGCAGTTGCAGCACATTAAAGAGTTTCGGAGAGCATTCATATATCAGTCTATTCCGTTCGATACACTAAAGTCAACCATTTCCTTTTTCCTGCTCGAAGTAATTTCAAAAGCAATTAGGGAACATGAGCCAAATAATGAGATGTTTGAATTCATATATGAATCGCTTTGTGCTTTAGACGAAGAAGAAAAATTGAATCCTGATTTTCATTTACTGTTTCTTGTTCACCTATCACTTTATCTTGGTTTTGCTCCCCATGGAAATTTTTCTGAGACGAATTGCTTCTTTGAAATGAGCGAAGGTGTTTTTATAGAAGAGCAAAGCACCTTAAACATTATGAATAAAAAGGAAAGCAGTTTACTGAACGATTTGCTAAGAATTAACCTGTTTGAAAAATCAACATTAAAAATTTCGAGAGCGGAGCGAAAGCAGATGATGAAAAACCTGTTGAAATATTACCAGTTTCATTTAGAGAATTTCAGTTTGAAAAGCCCCGATATTCTGGAAGAAATTCTGGATTGATTATTTCACACCTACTTTTATCCAAATCTTTGTCTTGGAAGTGAGGAAATCTTCCATTCTACAAAACACAGCTCCTTTAGGTCTTTCAAAACGAGGAATTATACAACTCGTTTCAGCAGAAGCTGTTTTTTCTGATTCTACTACAGAAAAGTGCTGCCGATAAGAAACTTTCGAAAGCAAATATGCCCGATAAGGATTGTTTGCCTTTAAATTAATTGAAGTGAATAGCAGCAATATGACCGCAACCCATTTCATTTTCCAAGCAATGAATAATTTTTTAAGAGCAACCGAATATCATCACCTACAGAATAATAGCGAGCGTAGTGCAGTTCTATTTCCCCTATTTCTGCCTCACTTAAATTAAACTCAATCAGTTTTTCAGATGGATGAATAATTCCCCGTTTTGCATTTGGAAATGTCTTTAAGTTTTTTTCTGTTGAAAATCCTACCCATGATTTTTTGCCGGAAAAAACATCAAACCAGTTTGAAATAAACTTTCCAAAATTCTTTATCAGGAAAATATTTAGAGGAAGAAGCGGCAACATCAATAAAGACATCGAGAAATCAAAAACTCGCTTGGTGCGAAGGTTTTGTGCTTTGAACAGGGCGTAGCTTTTTTCTGCTACATATAAATCGCCTGCACTGTCTTTTGAATTACTCCCAATAAGCGCATTACTTCCTTCATTCAGAATTTTGTAATCAATCTTATTCCCACATACAGAAATTTGGTGGATGATTTCTTTAAATGTGAAATCGTTAGCGCAGAAAACAATTTCATTATTGCTGTGAATGGCCGATGTTTTTTTTGTAGAAATTAAATCCGGATTGGAAATAATTTCCTGCGAGTTGCCCAGTGTTCGCAGAATGCTTTCTGCACGGACCGCTTCATTTTTACCAATTATCAAACTTCTCTTTTCTTCTTCACTCTCCGCAGAAAAAGACTGGTGTTTGATAAGATGATAGACTGTTCTTGTGAAAAGCATTTCGAATGCTGTCCATGCAGCCCCAAGCAAAATGATAGCGCGGGAAAACCGCCACTCATTCGGAATAAAGGCATATACCACCGCAATAGTTACTGTGCCGAATAAAATTCCGCGCAAAATATTTGATATCCGAAATGGCTTATCGTAACTACCACTTAGAAATGCCGCAATTATCCAAATGAAAATATAGGTGGGAACAACCACATAAAGAAATTCGTTCGGATAGTAATGCTCATGATATTTAATCATGTCTTCCCAATAAGTTTTAATGAAATAAATTCCAGCAAAACTTATAAGTGCATCCAGTACGAATAGATAAGAAGACGCAAAATAATTAGCAAGTAACGTGAGAAGCCCCCTGAAAACAATGGCAAAATTGATAAGTAGTGAAAAAAATCCGGATTGATTCCCGCTAAAATGTTTGCGCGCAAAAATGAGCATAGCGTTGTAAAACACTTTTACATAATTCAGGCTTCCTTTCTTTGTGCTTTCTCCTTTGTAATGAATAATAGTGGTTGTGGGAAAATAGAAATTTTTGTACCCTGATTTAACAATCCGATAACTCAAATCAATATCTTCACCATACATAAAGAAAGATTCATCAAGTGGACCGGTTTTATCAAGCACACTTTTTCGCATTAGCATAAATGCACCAGAAAGAATTTCCACTTCGTTCGTTTCGTGTTCATTCAAAAAACCAAGATGATATTTTCCAAATGTTTTTGCTTTTGGAAAAAGTTTGGCCAAACCAAAGGTTTTATAAAACGCTACTGATGGTGTAGGCAAGCCGCGCTTAGATTCAGGAAGAAAATTTCCTTTGCCGTCAATCATTCGCACGCCAACTGCACCTGCATCTTTATGGGCATCCATAAAGGTAATACACTTCTCAAAAGTATCTTCTGCTACAACTGTGTCCGGATTCAACAATAAAACGTATTCACCGGTTGCTTTTTCAATTGCCTGATTATTCGCTTTTGAAAAACCAACATTGATTTGATTAGCTATAATTTTTACGAATGGGAACTTTTGTTGCATCATTTCCTCCGAGCCATCGGCAGAGGCATTGTCAACCACAAAAACTTCCGCATCAATTCCAGCAATTGCCCGCTTTACTGAAAGCAAGCATTGCTCCAAAAAATACCGGACGTTGTAATTGACTATAACAATGGAAAGCTTCATTCAGAGTTATGAAACGGCAAATTGAAGTTTTAATTGGAATTCTTCACCAAATAATTTTCGTAAGGCAAACGGGTGGCAATGGAACGCGCCAGTGTCATTTCATCGGTGTATTCCAGCTCACCTCCAAAAGAAATTCCTCTTGCTATTGTGGTGATGTTTACGTTCTGGTCTTTCAACTTTTTGCTCACGTAAAAAATGGTGGTGTCGCCTTCTATAGTCGGACTGATTGCCATTATTATTTCTTTCACTTCACCCGATTTCACCCGTGTAATCAAAGAATCAATATTCAATTTGTCCGGACCAATGCCATCAATAGGAGAAATGACTCCACCTAACACATGATAAGTTCCTTTGTAAATATTCGTGTTCTCAATAGCAATTACATCTCGAATAGTTTCTACCAAACAAACCGTTGAATGGTCGCGATGATGGCCTCCACAGATTTCACAAAGTTCGTGGTCAGAAACATTATTGCAGGTTCTACAAAATTTTATTTCGTTACGCATACGTGTTACCGCATCGCCAAAATATTTCACTTTATCTTCATCCTGTTTTAACAGATGCAGCACTAAACGCAAAGCTGTTTTTTCGCCAATGCCCGGTAGCTTTGTGAACTCAGCAACGGCTTCTGCAATAAGTTTGGAGGAGTATTTCATTTTTCTCTTGCTTCAAAAATCAACAATCGTAATTCAAATTCCTAATGCGCCTCTAACCAATTTACTCCCGTTCCCATTTCAGCCTCAATAGGTACACTCATTTTTATGGCGTGAATCATCTTGTCATAAATAATGGGCTTGATAATTTCTACTTCATCTTTCCGCGCATCAAACACCAATTCGTCATGCACCTGCAAAGTCATTTTCGATTTCAGGTTTTGGTTTTTGAATTCGCGGTGAATATCAATCATGGCAAGTTTAATTAAATCTGCCGCTGAACCCTGCACAGGTGAGTTAATAGCGTTGCGCTCAGCATAACCGCGCACAGTAAAATTTTTTGAATTGATGTCCTTCAAATAACGCCTGCGCCCCATGATGGTTTGCACATAACCCTTTTCGCGCGCAAACTGAATGTTGGCGTTCATGTACTCCTTAATCTTCGGAAACTGTGCGAAGTAATTCGCAATAATTTCTTTCGCTTCGCCACGGCTTGTTCCAATGTTATCCGCCAAACCAAATGCACCTTGCCCGTAGATAATTCCGAAGTTAACGCTCTTGGCTTTGTAGCGCATTTCTTTTGTTACATCAGCAATGGCAACATTGTAAACTTTAGCAGCAGTGGCTGTATGAATATCAATTTTCTTTTGAAACGCATCCAGCATATTCTCATCACCGCTCAACTCGGCAACTATGCGCAATTCAATTTGTGAGTAATCGGCAGAAAGAAGAACGTGCTCTTCATCGCGCGGAATAAAAGCTTTGCGCACTTGCTGTCCGCGCTCTGTACGAATAGGAATGTTTTGCAGATTCGGGTTATCACTGCTCAACCTACCGGTTGCCGCCACTGCCTGACGAAAAGTGGAGTGAACTCTTCCTGTTTTTTTGTTTATCAAAAGCGGAAGTGAGTCAACATAAGTTGATTTCAGTTTTGCGAATTCGCGGTAATCGAGAATTTTTCCTGCAATAGGATGAAGTTTAACCAACCCTTCAAGCGCATCTTCATTAGTAGAAAGCTGACCGGTGGAAGTTTTCTTTCCTTCAAAAGGTATTTTCAATTCATTGTAAAGCACTTCGCTCATCTGCTTAGGCGAGTCCACATTAAATTCTCTTCCCGCCAATTGATAAATTTCATCGCGCACTTTCAGCATGTCGGTCTCCAGTAATTTTGAATAGTCGCGCAAAAACGCTTCATCAATTTTTACTCCTTCATACTCCATGTCCGCCAACACTTCAATCAGCGGATGTTCAATATCATTCAGCACTTTTTCAACTTCTTGTTCTTTTACTAATGGTGCTAATTTGTTTTTCAGTTGCAGGGTGATGTCAGCATCCTCGGCTGCGTACTCCGAAATTTTTTCGAGCGGCACATCGCGCATGTTGCCCTGGTTCTTTCCTTTTTTACCAATGAGTTCCTCAATAGACACGGGTGTGTAACCCAAATAGGTTTCGCTCAGATAATCCATACCGTGTTTCAAATCTGGTTCTACCAGATAGTGTGCGAGCATGGTGTCATAAAGCGGAAGAGAAACCTGCACATCATATCTGCGAAACACCAGCATATCGAATTTTACATTCTGTCCGATTTTGGTTTTCGTTTTACTTTCAAGCAAGGGCTTGAAATACGCAACTAATTTTTTCGCCTCCTCATAATTTGATGGAGCGGGAACGTAAAATGCTTCGCCTTCTTTTACACTGAAACTCATTCCCACTAAATCGAGAGCGAAATAATCTAGACCGGTAGTTTCAGTGTCAAAACAAAATTCATTTGTTTCGCTTAACAGTTTTATTAAATCAGAAATTTCAGACTCGGTTTGAACGGTGAAATATTTATGCGGAGTGTTATGTATAGATTTCCCCCTCACTACTTCTACTGCCGAATTCTCATTCATTACATCGCCAAATAAATTCCCTTGAGTATCGGAAGATGCTTTTGGCTGTGAGTTTTGTGTTTGAACTTCGGCCTTGGAAAGATCGGAAGAAGCAGCCGGTTGATTAACATTGTAATCGAAACCCAGAATTCTTTTCCCGAGCGTTCTGAATTCAAGTTCTGAAAAAATGGCGCCCATTTTTTCTTTGTCGGGTGTGTTCACTTCCAAATCTTCATCGCTTACTTCGATGGGCACATTCAGGTTTATTGTAGCCAACTTCTTCGACATTAATCCCTGCTCGGCAAAATTCTTTACGTTCTCTCCTACTTTACCTTTTATTTTATCTGCATTGGCAATGGTGTTTTCCATGCTGCCGAATTCTTTAATAAACTTCTTCGCGGTTTTTTCACCCACGCCCGGAATGCCGGGAATATTATCTACTGCATCACCCCACATTCCTAAAATATCTATCACTTGTAAAGGCGATTCTACTTCCCAATTGCGCTTTATTTCTTCTACTCCCAAAATTTCTACCTCACCACCGCTACGTGCTGGTTTGTAGATGAAAATTTTATCGTCCACCAACTGCGCAAAATCTTTATCGGGTGTAACCATATATACGATATGCCCTTCTGCTGCTTTCTTCTTGGCTATTGTTCCAATAATATCATCGGCTTCGTAACCATTAAACTCTAAAATTGGAATGTGCCAGGCGCGGATTATATCTTTGATATAAGGAACGGCAAACAAAATATCTTCTGGCGTTTCCTGACGGCCTGCTTTGTAATCGGCAAAGTCGGCTTCGCGTTCGGTGCTGCCGCCTAAATCGAAAACTACCGCCAGATGGGTTGGTTTTTCTTTCTGAATTAGTTCGAACAAAGTAGTGGTAAACCCGCTGATGGCGGAAACATTTTGCCCCTTGGAGTTAAGCAGGGGGTTGCGCCCGAACGCAAAATAGGCGCGGAAGATGAGGGCATAGGCATCAACTAAAAAAAGCTTTTCGGTGTGATTAGAAGTATGAGCCATTCCGGTAAAATTTAGTTGGGGCGTGAAAGTAGAAACAATGAGCAAAACCCCTAAATCGCCTGAAGGGCACTTGACAGCCGAAGATTATACAACAGAACATTGGGATGGGAATTCAGAACTGAACCATGCGAGTTTAATTATAGAACCATGTGATTTCAGAAGATTACCATTCGAGTTCAGAGCTGAACCATGCAATTTCAACACCGAACCATGTGAATTCAGAACATTACCATGCGAATTCAGAACTGAACCATGCGAGTTCAACACCGAACCATGTGATTTCAGAACCGAACCATGCGAATTCAGAAGATTTTCGAATTTTTACGGAGGCTATTTTGTTCGTTTTTGAAGGTTTTTACGCTTTTTTGATGATTTTTTAGCAAAAGTGTTAAAAATGCCATTTTTACGAAAAAAGCTGCGATTCCAGATAAATCGGGGAAATTTAACCCCGGCCAAAAGGCCGGGGTTATTTAGAAAAGGAGATTATTTGGTTTTTGGAGGTTTGCGGAATTTGAGCCCTGAGATTTGGCGGAACTCGGGTAGGGTAATAGCTTTTACTGATTTTACGTATTTCGTGGTGCTGAATTTTTTTTACGTAGCCTTTGTGCGCGCGGAAAATTTCGACAACCCCCAAAAGGTTAAAATTCTTTTTCGAAACCCAGTTCATCCATCTGCTCTTTTAGTTCAGCGTAAACCTGCTGTTTGGTAAAGCCAAACTGCTTAAGCGAATACTCGTGCGCGCTTTTATAGTTTTTGTTGCGGGCCTGTTCGTCGCTTAGGCGTTCCAGAAATTTTTGGGAAGGTGACCAGCCAAAACGTTCATATATTTTATGCACGGTGCCCTGGGGGTTATCGAGCAGATCGTCATACTTCAATTCAAAAAACTGGTGACCAGGAATGGAGCTGCGCATTTCTTTCAGATACTTAAAGTAATCTATACCCAATTGCGCCCAAGCCATTTTTGCCGGGTGCGTATCGGGCATTTTAGGCGAGTGTAGTTTATGCATGGATGTAAACATGCTGGCAAAAGAGGGAACCGAATAGTAAGGATGGCGCGCGATATAAATAATTTTTGCATCGGGAAAACGCTGCATGAGCGTTTTAAAGCGGCCGGTGCTCATTACATTTTTTGCGAGATAGGTTTTGTGGTTACCGGCACGAAACATAAAGCGCTTTACACAACTTTCGTAAAAATCCATTACGTTGTGACGCACCTCCTGAGGTTCGTTATCTAAAAACTTATTGTCGTGAATTTTATCGAAATACGGGAAGGGAATCATCACCCCCACACTCATCATCTGCTGCGCAAAAACCAGTTCGTCTTCCTCAGCTTTATTGAACCCCATAGCATGAATATCGTCCCAACCGCCCCAGAATTTATCATCCAGTGCATCCATTGTTTTGCTGATGGCTCTGCGCAATATGTTGCGGTCAATCCAACGAAACACATAATAGAACTGTACGAATGAAGAGGTCATGAAAAACGTGTGTGCAAATTTTGTGTAGGTGAACCTGTCTTCATCCAATGCCATTAACCGGTGAAGATAGGTGGTGCCGCTACGGGGGTTAGAAATAATAAATACCGGTTGGGTGATTTTTACCTTCCGGTGGCCGCGGTGAAAAATTTCATCGAGCAGGCGAAAGAAAAGCGAAAGAAACTGATGAAGCGAATAAAGGAAAATGAAAAGCACCGCGAGTAACCATACGCGCCAGTGGAACTGCCGATAGCTTTCTGCAATTATTTTACCGAGAATGCTGTAGCGAACGTAGTAAAAGGAAGCACTGAAGTATTTCATAAAAGCGGTGCAAGGTTAAATAAACCTATAAGGTTTTTAAAAACCTTATAGGTTTGTGAGAATAAAATCATCATTAAGCGATTACTTATGCTCTCAAACCGTCAGCTCTTTTTAAATCACGTAGCTCAAACCAGTACTGCCCCGCTCATGCTAGAAATTGAACGGGCTGAAGGAATGTACCTGTATGCTGCTGACGGTAAAAAATATCTTGATTTAATTGCGGGAATTTCGGTGAGCAACCTCGGACATTCTCATTCTGCTGTGGTGAACGCTGTGAAAGAGCAGACAGAAAAATATATGCATCTAATGGTGTATGGCGAGTTTGTTGAAAGCCCTCAGGTGAAATATGCAAAGCGACTTACGGAGTTTCTTCCGGAAAATCTGAACAACGTTTACTTTACCAACAGCGGGGCAGAAGCAACAGAAGGTGCCATGAAACTGGCGAAGCGGGTAACCGGAAGAACACAATTTGTATCATTCAAAAATGCTTATCACGGAAGCACACAAGGCGCTCTGAGTGTAATGGGTGACGAAAGTTTTAAAAGAAAATTCCGTCCGCTACTACCTGACACTTTGCAATTAGAATACAACAACGAAAAGGAATTAGAAAATATTTCCGGCAGGACTGCAGCTGTAATTATTGAACCGGTTCAGGCTGAAAGCGGAATTACAGTTCCTTCAAAAAAATTCATTCAAGCTTTGCGAAAGAAATGTGATGAGACTGAAACGCTTTTAATTTTTGATGAGGCGCAAACCGGATTAGGCAGAACCGGGAAAATGTTTGCATTTGAACA
>CAIYOV010000295.1 GCA_903927935.1 uncultured Bacteroidota bacterium
GTGACTATTCATGTTGACCAGGCAAACTTTCAGGAAAGCCTGATAACGCTTGCCATGGTAATCATTATTGTAATCATAGTTGCGCTGTTGGCGCAGCGCTTTATAAAACAAATGTAATATGCCATTTACAGGATCAACCATACCGGCACAACCCGTTGTAAGCGAAGCCACCCGCTCGCGGATGCTTTTACAGCAATTAGTTCTACAAGGCTTGCCTCAAAACAGGCCTTTGGTAGCTATAGATGGTATTGCTATTGACGCTAACAATGTTGCACTTGCCGACAATTTTAAAAACGCCCAAATGTTGGGCATTAGCGGTGAAGATGCTGCTACCGGAATGCCTGTTACAAGCAGCGAACTTTGGGCAAAAGTTTCAGTAATTACCGGTGGAACATTTGCCGAGCGTGCAATCTTGCAAAGCTCTATTCGCAGCTCCACTCCTATACAAATTGCAACACAGTTAATTATTGGCATTATAACCAGCGATGACATTGTGATAACACTTACAAACGGCCACGGCCTTTCAAAGCTTTGGTTCGAAATATTGCCTGCATCTTATTTAGTAAATCCTTAATTTTTAGAACATGAAAAAAGTAATTTTTATTTTGAGTTTAATATTTGTAAGCTTTGTAAGCAAAGCGCAACAACCCGCCCCTATCAATCAATTGCCGCCATTGGTTGGCCAACCGGCTACTAACGACTTAGTCCCTATTTGGGATACATCAGCCGGAGTGTCTAAACGAATGACCTTTAAACAATGGCTTGATTTCGATACTGCGTACCATAAAGGAGCAACAGGCGCTACCGGACCTACCGGAGCTAAAGGCGCTACCGGTGCAACGGGTGCAGGGGCAACGGGTGCCACAGGTGCCACAGGTGCCCGCGGAACTGCAGGAGCTACAGGAGCTACGGGGGCTAAGGGAACCACCGGAAGTAAAGGATTACCAGGCACTACCGGACCTGCCGGATCCAACGGAGCAAAAGGTGCTACAGGTGCCACTGGTGCCACCGGCACAGGAGCGAAAGGAGCGACCGGAGCAACGGGACCTACCGGATCAGGCGGAACTCCATCCGGCTCAACGGGCTATGTTCAGTATAACTCAGGGAGTTTCAGTTCCGATGCTTTGTTCACAAGAGACCCGTCTACACACAATACCAACATAGTTGCAAGCTTCCAGGCTAATGATTCTGTATTAGCGCGCTTAAGCCCAAATCTTTTAGGTATGGGAATCAAAGGAGCTGAGGTATCGCATTATACGCTTGATGGCTCAAATGGCGCGTTAACTTTTGACGGTACTGGTGTAGGCCTTGGTAGAAATGCCTCCATATTCGGCTATATAAAAATTGGCGGCAGCAGGGAGAGTTGTATATATACGACTTTTGATAGTTCGACCTCATCTGCTATGGTTAGGATAAGTGCCAAGTATGGAAGTTCTTATAACGAATTACGTATTGAGGATAGTTTAGGTATATACTTTAAAGGGAAAGGCGGTTATCAGTATTCATTTCCGCGAACCACTGGAAGCGCAGGGCAAACCTTAGTAAATAATGGTTCAGGTGGTATGAGTTGGCAAACCCCAAGTAGCGGCTCAAAACCAATCAATATCCTAACAATAGACTCTACAATTCATGGCATTATTCTTTCTACTGATAGTTTTAATGTTATCGGTGATACTTCTGGAATAATGTGGAGTGGCAGTGATACGATTTTTTTGCCTGCTTCCCCTTCGGATGGGAATACAGTAGAAGCAAAAAGCATGTATACTTTAATGTCTGGTGCTCCTATATCATCTTTTGGCGGTGCCAGAATTGTTTTATCTTATACGCAATCCGATGGAGGCGCTGTGGGGATTTATATGAAATGGATTTATGATGCCGCTACAAATACGTGGTATTGAACTATGGAAACGGTTAAACAAGCACTTACAGGTAAAAACTTTATGCGCAGCTTAATAGCGGTTATCTCGCTTCTATTGGGTTTTGCGCTTTTATTCTGCATTCTGTTTGCTCCCATTTCACCAGATAGAAAAGAGGCCTCAGTTCAAATTCAAACCTTTGCCATTGGGCTTATTATGTTGGTTGTTGGCTATTATTTCACCACCTCGCAGGGTAGCAGCGAGAAAAACGAAATGCTGAATAAATAATGGACTTTACACCACACCATCACGATACTATGCCAGGGGCGCTATTAAGCGTTACACTGTTATTATTCAGTGTAGTGTTAGAAATATTTAGCGATATGGCAGGGTTCGATTCAAAAATAGTAGTGCCGGTTTTACATTTCGTTCAACTAAGCGCGGCCGGTATGGCTTTTTTTGTAGGAGCCTGCACCATGTCGCCACGACTGAAAAAATTTGTCATTCATAAATTTAAACTATAATGAAAAAGCCCGATGGAACATTAGACCTTATCGGAAGTGGGATGCAGCTTGGCTTAGGCATTGTTGATTTGGTAAAAGAGTTAGCGCCAAGCGCGGAACAGCGGGACGATAACCGCAAACAGCGCAAAATAAGAATTGCCATCAGACGGCTTACGCACCGGTTTAAAAACGTGCCCGTTGACACCTATGTGAAAGTAAACTTTGCCGAATATACCATAGAGGCGCAACAGGAAATTACAGCCTATATTAAATCAGCACTAAAACAATAAATATGAAAAAAATATTTGCCATCATTTCGCTCTTCGCACTTATTACACTCGCCTCTTGCAACGCCACAAAAGTTACTACCGCATGGGTAGCGCAGCATTGTACGCAAACGCACTACATTAACCCGCAAACGGGCGAAAGCAGCCTTAACTTTGAGTGCGATTCTCTTTATGCTAACGGTAAGGTAAAGGGAACGTGCAGAACAGCAGTGGTGTGTTTTAATATTAGTGAGGCAAATGTAAAAGGCGAGCTGCATTGTGGCGACTCTACCGCCTCGCTTGTCGATTTACTAAAAAGCATTGTGTTTAAGAAATAATCTGTTAGCCTATAAACCATAACCATGGCAACTAAAAAGAAAGCCGCTAAGAAACGCGCACCGCGCAAACCGGCAACAAAAGCAAAAGCTACAGCCCAGGCAACACCAACAGCCGACCTGCAGAAGTTTCATTTTTTCTATAACGGCAAAGAA
>CAIYOV010000296.1 GCA_903927935.1 uncultured Bacteroidota bacterium
AAGACATCCGCAGAATGAACTCTAACATGCCGATCATTTTCCTTACTGCAAAAGCATTAAAGGAAGATACCATCGAAGGGCTTAAACTGGGTGCCGATGATTACATGACCAAGCCTTTCAGCATGGATGAACTGGTACTACGGATGGAAAACATTTTTAAACGTTTACCTAAAACCGAAGCGAGCACACAGAACATTTTCAAAATAGGAAAGTTTGATTTTGATAACACGGTTCGCATATTAAAGATTAACGGAGAAGAACTTAAACTGACTACCAAAGAATCGGAACTGCTGAAAATGCTGGCCGTGTATCAGGACAGAATCCTTGAACGCCAGGTAGCATTGAACGCAGTATGGGGAACCGACTCTTACTTTGCCGGACGCAGCATGGACGTTTACATAGCAAAGCTCCGCAAGTATTTAAAGGAGGACCCAAGTGTAGAGATTCTGAATATTCACGGCACCGGATTTAAGATGATTGTAAAGAAATAACAGCATCACTCATAAGTTTCAAAAACCCTGCATCTAAACCATGCAGGGTTTTTGTTTTATATAAATTCATATTTTCATGCCAACAAGAAGAAGCACATGAGCGGAAGAGAATACAAGCCAAGCGAATACCCCCTGCCGTATGTAACGGAAGATTTGCGTCAATGGCCGATATATAAGTTAACCGAGCATAAGGAGGATTTTGTAAGCGAGGTAAAACAACGGGTTAAAGACAAATTAAAAGCACGTTTCGGCAGCGATAAAACCCTGCGCGAAGAACTTGCGAAAGTGCTTTATCAGGAACGCATCCGCCTGACTGAAAAACCCTGGAAAGCCGACCCCAAAGATGAACGCCAGTTCTGGAGCAGCATGAAGAGTAAGCTGATTCAATTAGAGCAGTTAGAAACCACCTCCCCCATTAACGAAGAACAACTGCTCGATGAAATTATTGACCGTTACGCGAATGAGATAGTAGGAGAATTTGACCTCGGAGCTTTCAGTTTTGCAAGGGCCATTCTGCCCCAGTTTTTCGGTCGCATACTGGCGGCTGCTCCGGGTAAATGGTTTAAAACCATTGCGGGCAACGTAAGAACCATTCACGAAAAAATTCCGCTTACCGGTGACATTGAAAAAATACGTCACCTCTCCTCGAAAGGAACAGTGATAGTAGTGCCCACACACTTCAGCAACATGGATTCTATTATGGTGGGCTGGCTTTTAAATGAAATGGGGCTGCCGGCTTTTCTCTATGGTGCAGGTCTCAACCTTTTCAGCATAGGGCTGCTCTCCTACTTTATGAGCCGCTTAGGCGCTTACAAGGTTGACCGCAGAAAAAAGAACACTGTTTACCTCGAAACATTAAAAATGTATTCCACGGTTGCCATACAACGGGGGGCACACAGTATTTTCTTTCCCGGTGGAACGCGTTCCCGTTCGGGACATCTTGAGAAAAAACTAAAACTTGGTTTGCTCGGTACCGCCCTAGAAACGCAGAAATTGCATTACAAGAATTTTCCCGAAGAAACAGCCCCGAAGATTTATGTAGTGCCCTGCATTATCAATTATCACTTTGTGCTCGAAGCAGAATCTTTAATTAATGATTACCTGAAAGAAACCGGTAAAGAAAGATTCTACAAAGAGAATGATGAATATTCTACTTCGTTTAAGCTGATCCGTTTTATGCTCAAGTTCTTTTCGGCTTCTTCATCACTCTCGGTTTCGTTTGGCGAAGTAATGGATGTATTAGGTAACGAAGTAGATGATGAAGGAAACAGCTACAATCATTTGGGGCAGAAGATAAACGTCAAAAACTATTTCATCACTAATGGTGAATTAAAAGACGATGAACAGCGCGATGCAGAGTACACTAAAATATTAGGTGAACGTATTGTTTCAAATTATTACCGGTATAACGTGGTACTTACCAGTCACCTGGTTTGCTTTACCATGTTTGAACTAATCAGGAAAAAATACAAGGGTTACGACCTGTTCACTTTGCTTCGTACACCAGTTGAAGATGTTTCACTTCCTTATGCGGAAGTAGTGAATGCAGTATCCGAAGTAAAAGAAAAATTAAAAGAAATGCAGGAACAGTGCGAAGTGCTTATTTCGCCCGAATTGCGTTGGAACATTGATAAAATTATTGAACACGGCATGAAAAATATCAATCTGTATCATACCGCTTCACCGTTAACGAAAAACGGAGATTATATGGGCAGCGAAGATTTGAAGTTGCTTTATTATTATCATAACCGCCTGGACGGTTACGGGCTTGAAAAATTATTTAATAAATGAAACGGAATCCTGTAGGTGTAATAGGGGCCGGAAGCTTTGGCGCAGCAATTGCAAATTTGTTGGCAGAAAACGGACCTGTGCTTCTGTACGAGCGTAACAAAGAAGTAACTGAATTAATGAGAACTGAACGCAAAGTGCGCGGCTTCGATTTGCATCCTAATATCCAATTGGCCAATTCTTTAGAGCAGGTGGCTGCGAATTGTTACCTCATTTTCCCTGCTGTGCCTTCACAGTTTTTCAAAAGCATGATTATTGATTTTTCGCCTTACCTGCAGCCCAATCATATTATGATTCACACCACCAAGGGGCTGCACTGTGAGTTTGATATTGATAAAGCCGATGCAAAAACCATTCGTCTGAAGGATATTAAAACCATGAGCGAATTAATTTTGCAGGAAACCGGAATTGTGCGCGTGGGCAGTATAGCCGGTCCAAACCTTGCTTTGGAACTGATGGACAAGAAACCTGCCGCCACGGTTGTAGCCAGTCGTTTCGATGAAGTGATACGGGAAGGGATAGCTGCCCTGAAAAGCGAAAGATTTAAAGTATACGGCACACGCGATATTCTGGGGATAGAGCTGACCGGTGTACTGAAAAATTATGTAGCCCTTGCGTCCGGTGCCATGAGCGGATTGGGCTATGGTGAAAATGCGCGTGCTATGCTTATTACAAGAGGTATGGCAGAGATGATATACATCGGCCATGCACTGGGGGCCGATAAGCGTTCGTTTTTAGGTATGGCCGGTATTGGCGATTTAATTGCTACCTGCTCATCTCCTAAATCGCGAAACTACACCGTTGGTTACCGCATAGCTAAGGGAGAAAAACTGGATGACATTCTCGCCTCGCTTGGAGAAGTAGCAGAAGGAATTCGTACACTTAAAATAGGTAAACTGATTGTTGACCACACTGGTGTGAAGGCACCGCTGCTTCGGATCATTTACAAAGTGGTATTTGAAGGTCTGCCAATGGAGCAAGCTGTAAAATTACTGATGCGCTATCCTGTTACTGCCGATGCAGAGTATCTGGATTTGTAAATTAATAGACAACTATAGCAGGTTTATTCTGCAATATATCTTCAATCTTCACCATCACTTCATCGGTCAACTTAGGAAGCGAATCGTAGCATTTCAGGTTTTCTTCTAATTGTGAAACTTTACTGGCACCGAGTATCACAGTAGAGACATTTTTGTTTTTCAAACACCAGCAAAGTGCCAGGTGAGTAAGTGATATACCTAACTCCTTTGAAAGCGTATAAAGTTGTTTCACCTGTTCCACTTTCTTTTCATCGCCCAGCGATCGTTCTTTCAGCCAAACCATTAAATCAAAACGGGTTTTATCATCCTGCTTAGCGTCAAAATATTTACCGGTTAATAATCCGGAAGCCAGCGGACTCCAGATGGTGGTCCCCATACCGAAGTTTTCATATAAAGGCAGATAATCACGGTCAACAAAGTTGCGGTGCAGCATGTTGTATTGCGGCTGTTCCATCACCGGTGCAATCAGATTATGTTTTTCGCACCAGTAATGCGCTTCAGTAATTTGTTGTGCTGTCCACTCGCTCGTACCCCAATAGAGAATCTTTCCCTGGGTAATTAAGTTGTGCATGGTCCAGGCTGTTTCTGCAATGGGTGTATTTACATCGGGGCGGTGACAGAAATACATATCGAGGTATTCCACCTGCAAACGTTTCAAGGCGGCATGACAGGCTTCCACTACATGCTTGCGCATCAATCCTCTTTGATTGGCTTTTAGTTCAGCCGTTCTTCCCCAAAAAACTTTTGAAGAAACCATCCAGGTGTCTCTATCCCAGTTCATCTGCTTCAAAATATTTCCCATTACAATTTCACTTTTGCCGTGTGCATACACTTCGGCATTATCGAAAAAATTCACACCGGCCTCATAGGCTTTTATCATCAGTTGTTCGGCTACATCATCACCAATCTGATGACCGAAGGTTACCCAACTGCCTAGTGAAAGTGCACTTACCTGTAACCCTGACTTACCGAGTCTTCTGTATTCCATGATTTTATTTTTGATTTTGTAATGAAATGCCGGTGCGAATCTATAAGGATGTTTGGAATTAGATTTGGTAGGTAGTTTAAAAAACAGAAGCAGTTCCTTCCGAAACTGCTCCACTTATAACAGGTTCGCTGCTATCTATGTAATGCTAAGGTAAATTCCGATTTCATAGAAAAGAAGAAAAAAGGGGTTTTTATTTTGCACCTGTTTATGCACACAAAAGATATGTTGAAGTGCTCAGCATAATAACCTTAAAAGTTTTATTGAATTTATCTGAAGATTAGCCGCTTTATCGCAAATTCGCACCCCAAATGCAACAGGCGGTTATCACAGATTCGGTATTGGCAGAAACGCTTTCTTTCGAAGCATATCTTCACTTAACCGATAATATTCTGAAAGAGAAGATACCGCGCGCTGGTATTTATATGAACGATAGCACTTTCCGCTACACACGCTCTAATCAGGAGCGAATGAAAAAGGTGCTTGATAACATTGTGCTCCATCAAAAACTTTACAATCTTCTTTCTGATTTATCCGAGCCATGGATATGGTTAGTTATCACCGAGCCCTGGTGTGGCGATGCAAGCTGGGGAGTTCCGGCCCTTTGTATGATAGCTTCGGCTTCTGATAGAATTGATTTTCGCGTTTTGCTGCGCGATTCACATCCTGAAATTATAGAGGCGTATCAAACAGCGGGAACAGATTCTATTCCTAAATTGATTTGTTTGCGCAAAAGCGATTTACAAGTGCTGGGCACCTGGGGACCGCGACCAGAAGAACTGCACAAAATGGTTTTGAAATTTAAAGACGAACCCAGTTTCGATTACCGAGAAAGTGTAAGAAAGCTGCATGCGTGGTTTGAAGCCGATATGACTAAATCGACACAGAACGAAATAATTGATTGCGTGAAAGAATGGAAGACGATTTAATAATTAAAAATTGAATTACAAAATATACTTATGGCAGAAATAGTAAAGACCTCCGAAATACGGTTCAAGATTGGCCTTGACGAAAAAAATGTACCGCTCGACATTAAGTGGATGGCCACCGATTCAAAGAACAACGAATTGCGCGATTGCAAAAGCATTATGATTTCCATTTGGGATATAGTGCAGAACGAAACACTGAAAATTGATTTGTGGACGAACGATATGACCACCGATGAAATGCATTCGCAGTTTTTTCAAACCCTGTTGAGTATGAGCGAGAGCTATGCCAAAGCAACCGGCAACCCTTTTGCAGTTGAAGAGATGAAAAAATTTGCACAACAGTTAGCCAAGAAAACAGCCGATTGGGAAGACGGGAAAAAGTAATTATAAGCTTGCAGATAGAAGTATTATTGTCTGTGTGCTATTAATTTCTTTGAACAAAATATTCTGACAAGTCCATGATTGGCATTGTGACAGTATCATTAGTAGAGGTTGGACAATTCATCATAATTTCTTATTTCCTGTATTTTTCTCATAATCCGTTTCCGTTTTCAAAAAACTTCTAATGAGTTGAAATAGGATACGAGATGCAGGTTGTCTTGTTTAGATTTCAACTGTATATGTTACAAAACAGAGGTTGTTTAGTTAATAACAAGAATCAAACAAGCAGGATGTTTCCGGTATTATACATTTTTAAAATACCTCACCAGTTCATGATTACTAATTAATGTATTGGTTAGCTTAGAAATTTATAATGAAGGAGCGAAACTCCATTATCATATTAGAATGCTTTCTTTTTGATATAGAAAGAGGGCCAAATAAATTATAATGACATCAATCACCGGAAACGTTGAAGCACATCATAGTTCTTTAGACAGCCACCCTCTAATATTGCAAGTATTAATTGTGGTTGAATTTACCGTCTTATTTAAAAAGCCTAGTCATATAGGAAAAAGAGGACTAATTCAGTTAC
>CAIYOV010000297.1 GCA_903927935.1 uncultured Bacteroidota bacterium
ATTGGTGTAGATTTTTTCTATTACTGGTTTCACCGGTTAGCGCACGAAATTTCTTTTTTATGGGGAAGCCATGTGGTGCATCATCAAAGCGAAGAATATAACCTTACGGTTGCTCTCCGTCAGGCATGGTTACAGGGAGCATTCAGTTGGTTTTTTTATTTGCCTCTGGCAGTAGTTGGATTTTCTCCGGCTGCTTTCCTGACCATTGCCTCGCTGCAAACGCTTTATCAATTTTGGATTCACACCAAACTCATCGGTAAAATGAATCCGGCATTTGAATATTTCTTCAATACTCCATCACATCACAGAGTTCATCATGGAGTAAATCCTAAATATATTGACCGAAATCACGGAGGCACATTAATTATTTTTGACCGGTGGTTCGGAACTTTTCAGCTAGAAGATGAAGATGTTGTTTATGGCATCACCAAACAAACCAATAGCTGGAATCCGCTTTGGGTAAACTTCGAATACTGGATTGATTTATTCAAGGAAGCTTTTCATGTGCACAAAGTCAAAAACTTTTTTTTAATGATGTTTAAAATGCCAGGATGGAAACCCGAAGAATTAGGTGGCGTTCAACCATTGAAAGAAGTAACCCCACAAACATTTCATAAATACGATACCGAAATTTCACCGGGCTTAACCAACTATGCTTTCTTCCAATTTGTAGTTGTATTACTCGGCACCACTGCATTTTTGGTGATTGAATCAAAATCTCCATTCAATGAAAATTGGATTTTGAAAGTTGTTGTGGCCGCGCTTATTGTTTTTTCGCTTGTAAACATTGGAGGAATATTTGAACGAAAAAACTGGGTGCCTATACTTGAATACTTGCGTGTAATTGCAGTAAGTGCGCTAATGATTTGGCTGTTGAAAAACACTACACTATCGCCTGCTACCGGCATATTGATAACGGCTGTAACTATTATATCTTTGTTGTGGTTCGCAAAATTCCGGAAGGAATTCGCTTTAAAAACTTGCTGATATGTTTCTTCAGATTTTCAAAAACATGGAACTTACATCGGACCCGGTGCTATATGCTATTCCGTTTTTCATAATTGCTATCGCCACTGAGCTTTATATTAATTGGAAAGAAAAGCTGAATTTATATCAAACCAAAGAAGCAGTTTCGTCTATTGGCATGGGTCTTGGGTCATTGGTAATTGATTTATTAATGAAGGGTTTGGCCTTCGGCACCTATACGCTCATTTTTAATTCAGTGCATGGGAATGATGGTGGACTTGGCTGGCATTGGTGGGTTTGGATTTTGATTCTATTTGCGGATGATTTTACTTTCTATTGGCATCACCGGTTGAGCCACGAAATAAGGGTGTTATGGGCCGCACATGTAAACCATCATTCTTCGCAAACTATGAATCTGGCAACTGCTCTTCGCCAAAGTTGGGCAGAACAACTTTATAAGTTCTTCTGGTGGTTTTGGTTGCCTGTAGTTGGTTTTCCCCCATTGATGATTATGATGATGATGAGTTTTTCTCTGATCTATCAATATTGGGTACACACTGAACTGATTAAAAAGATGCCGAAGTGGTTTGAGTTTCTTTTCAACACCCCCTCTCATCACCGCGTTCATCATGCCTCCAATATTCGCTACCTGGACCAAAACCATGCAGGTATTTTAATTATTTGGGACAGGCTCTTCGGAACATTTGCCGAAGAAAAAGACGAAGAGAAGCCGGTTTACGGAATCACGAAAAACATCAACACTTACAATCTTTTCAAAATTGCGTCTCACGAATTTGTTGATTTAGGAAAAGATGTGAGGCGAGCTCCCACCTTCAAAGACAAATTGAAATACATTTTCTATCCACCGGGATGGAGCCATGATGGTCCTGATTTAAGGGCCCGTACTCTCCGCAAACAACTTGAAATACAGAATAAATCGTAACGATTACATTCGCACCGGAAAAATTTTGTTCGATGAAAAAATATTTTGCTTCCGGCTTGTCATGTTTCATGTGCCTTACTTTCTGGCTATCTTCCTGTAATTATTCCAACGAATACCAAACCATCAATGCCAACAACAAATTCTCACTCTCTATTCCCCAATGGATGAAAGAAGAAAAAGGGTTGAAAGAAGGAGCTGATTTTCAATACGCCAATCGCTTTAGAAATGTTTATGCTATTGGAGAAGCGATGAACAAAACAGATTTGAAACGCACCAACTCTGAAATTATTTATAACAATTTGAATATTCTTCGCAAAGCAATGACCAACCCCATTGTTACCGATTCTGTTGATATAACTGATGGAAACGCAAAAGGAACGCGGGTTGAAATTTACGGCAAAATGAAAGGGGAGAATATTTATTTCAGTGAAGTTCTTTTTGAAGGGAGTAAAAACATTTACCATATCAGCATCTGGACACGAAGCGAGAACCGCAAACTACGTTTCAAGGAAGACATCAATAAGATCATCACTTCCTTTAAAGAAATTTAAGTCTTTTATTTCGGCTGACTCCTTCGATTGTCACAGAATTGTCATTTTTTATTAAAAATTGGTTTATATTTTTAACGTAAACCTCTTAAATCATTTGAAATAATAGTTTTGCGAAACAATATTTTATAACACAAAACAAAATTTAGAATGAAAACAAAATTTACACTTTTAGCAGTTCTTGTTGCAGCGTTTTTATCAGGCTCTGCCCAACAGGCAGTACCAAACGGAGGTTTTGAAACTTGGAGTTCAGTATCAGCGCCAACAGGATGGACTTCGTATGAAGATATTATACCGCCAATTGCCGGCACAGGCTTAAGCGTTAAAGACAGCGTTGATAAATATTCGGGTACAGCATCAGTAAAACTTACGAATAAGTATGTAGCTCTTGCCAGCGATACTATTGGTGGAACATTAGCATTAGGATCGGGATCATTTGATGGAGCACAACCTCATATTCCAGGAGTACCTTTTACTTCAAGCCCTGACACCATACAGTTTGCTTATAAATATGCACCGGTAGGTAATGATACTGCAGGTTTCCAATTAGCACTTCATAAGCTAGGAGGTGGTAATAATGTATACAAGATAGCTTTTGGCGCTCAGCTTAATGCCACTAACAATCAGTGGGGGCTTATTACTGTTCCTTTAAAGCAATACTACCAGGATACTACTGGCACAGGCGATACACTTAAATTGGCATTCTTCTCAAGCTATAACGAAGTTGCCCCATCACGGGTTGGTTCTACTATGCATGTTGATGCGGTTCGTTTTGGATATAAAACAACTCCTACTTTCATCGAGAACATCAACAACAATCTTAACGTAAGAGTATTCCCTAACCCTGCTACTGATTTAGTAAACATTCAAACTTCTGAGCCGGTTATCAATGCTTCTGTTGTCGTTTATGACATGACAGGCAGAGTAATTACACACGAATTCGGAGGTGCTAACAATTTTGAATTAGTTACTTCTAACTGGGAAAGCGGTATCTATTCATACTCTATTTTATCGGGTGGTGTAGTAGTTAATAAAGGAAGAATCGTAGTTCAGCACTAGACTTTCTTTTATACAGCATTAAATAAAAAACCCTCCGAAAAATTTCGGAGGGTTTTTTATTTGACACAAGTGATATAGTTATTTATAAACCTTCCTGCGCAAAAGGGCATATAACCAGATAACGAAAAGGAATCCCGAAATACTATAACCCATGAAACTCCACTTGTTGATACCGTAAACAAACTGCATTTCTTCAGGATATTTTCCAAGCAATGCAATAGAAGAAGCAATCATCAAGGCGCAAATAATGTTTACCAGAGATTGCCTTGTGCTGATGCTATCCCATTTTTTAAGGGCATATCCATAGCCCTGCAGTTCTATCTCGCCATGAAGTTTGCCCTTTGAAATTTGCTGAAGGATACCACGCAACTCAACAGGAAAACTATTTAAGAATCCAGTCAGGTTGGAGAAACGTTGCGATGCTTCAGCAGCGAGATTCTCCGGCTTTAATTGGTCAGTCAATAATTTTTGACCGTATGGGCGAATAAATTCATACGTTTTGAAATTCGGGTGCATTTTTTTACCAATACCCTCCAGAATTGCAAATGCACGGAAAATAAGAAACACACCACCGGGAACAGTAATGTGGTAATCGTACATAATTTTTTGCAAGCGTTGAATAACATCCTGAATAGAACTTTCACTTACATCCAAATGCGCATAATCTTCAATCAAATCATTGAGGTCGTACACAAACTGACGCATGTCGGTAATGTTATCTTCTATAGATAATTTCTTCAACTGATTCGCCATTTCGCGCGCATCGAACTTGCTCATGGCAATAAATATTCCTGCAAAGGCATACTTATCTTTCTTCATCAATTGTCCAACCATTCCGAAGTCCAGAAGGATGATGGTTCCTTCTTCGTTTACCAAAATATTTCCCGGATGCGGGTCGCCATGAAAATAGCCGAACTCAAAAATCTGGGACAGGTAAATATTCATTCCCTTCTCTACAATTCGCGCAGGACTTATGTTCCAAGCCTTTAGTTGCTCTATGTCGGTAATCTTGCAGCCCTTCGCAAATTCCATGATGAGCACTTTATCCGTACTGAATTCGCGATATGCTTTTGGCACATAAAAATCAGACCGGTTACGATAGGTAGTGCGAAAGCGGTCAATGTTGCGCGCTTCATTCTGATAATCTAATTCTTTAGTAATAGCCCTTTCAAAAACACGAACCACTTCTTCACCATTGAGCACGCCTTGCTTTTTCATGTAGCGGTCCATTCTGCGGACTGCTTCTTTAATGATGCTCAAATCCTGTTCAATAATTTCCGCTACGTTCGGTCGCTGCACTTTCACTACTACTTCTTCACCGGTTCGCATTTTTGCTCTATATACCTGGCCGATAGAAGCAGATGCTATGGTCACTTCATTGAATTCTTCAAATATTTCTTCAAGCTTTCTTCCAGTTTCGTTTTCGATAATCACCTTTGCTTTTTCGAATTCAAAAGGTGGAACGCGGTCTTGAAGTTTCTCAAATTCCTTTACTAATCCTTCGGGAATTATATCCGGTCGGTTACTGAGAATTTGTGCAAGCTTTATGAATGTAGGGCCCAATTCTTCGGCTGCCATGCGTACTCTTTCAAAACGCGTATATCCCATTACAGGTTTTTCATCGCGCAGCCATTTGATGCGCATGCTTTCGGTAACCAGATTGCGAAGAGTAGAATTAGCGATAAAATCTTCGAACCCGTATTTAATAACGATCCCGAGAATTTCTCGAGTACGATTAAGGTTTCGGAAAGTTTGGTCGAATATCATTTCGGTTTAAAAATAAAAAATGTATTGACTTTACTTTAGCAATGGCACAACTGCGAATGACTGAGTAAGGCTTATAATTAAAATGCCCCCGTTTAAGCGGAGGCATTTTAATAGACATCAAAAGCAAATTATGCTGTTTGAGTTGCATGAGTAGCATGAGTAGCAACTGTAGGCTTAGCGGCAGCTCTTACTCTCTTTCTAGCTTTTTTTTTAGCAACCGGACGTGCAGCCGCTTTAGGTGC
>CAIYOV010000298.1 GCA_903927935.1 uncultured Bacteroidota bacterium
ATATTCTTATTGATGAAAAAAAGAAAGGCGATTTTGCCTACAAGGTTTTTGCAGAAGAGCAAACTGCCGAAAGCATGATGAAAATTTTGGGGTATTAAATGAAAGCATATTTTTTCTTGAAATTTAAGGTTCAATATTTTCTTTCTTAAATCATTTAGAAGTTCAAAGGCAACGGTTATTTTAGATAGCTGAAACAATCGTTTTAATTTTTTCATTTCTCTTCTTATGCATCCTGCTTATATGCTTTTAATTATTCCGTTCTTCTTTCTTGCTATGGGAATAGAATGGCTTTACGCTTACAGCCGTAAAAAAGACTGGTACCGTCTAAACGATTCTGTAAATAACTTAGTGATTGGTCTAGGTCAGCAGCTATGGAGTTTGCTTTCAAAAGTTCTTCTACTCGGTCTTTATGTGCTGATATATGATAACTATGCTTTCTTTCATATCCCCCCAACCTGGTGGAGTTTTGTAATTGCATTGGTTGCTTTCGATTTCTTTTTTTATTGGGCACACCGGTGGGGGCACGAGATGAATATTTTTTGGGCAGCACATTTAGTACATCATCAAAGCGAAGAATACAACCTAAGTGTGGCACTCCGTCAGTCGTGGTTTCATAATATTCTTGCTTTCGTTATTTTTCTCCCCATTCCATTTCTCGGTATTGATCCGAAAATATTCGGAGCAGCGGCCATTGTGCAAACGCTTTATCAGTTTCCAATTCATACCAGAGCTATCGGCAAACTTCACCCTTGGATAGAATATTGGTTTAATACACCATCGCATCATCGTGTTCATCATGCTACTAATCCCAAATACATTGATAAAAATCATGCGGGTTTATTTATGATTTGGGATCGTTTATTCGGAACTTTTATTGAAGAAGAAACAGAAACAGAAATTTATTACGGTATCACAACTCAACTGAAGAGTTGGAATCCGGTGTGGGCAAATACACATTATTTTGTAGAGATGTTTCAAAAAGCGCGCACTATGAAATGGTTGGATAAATTCAGAATGATTTTTGCCATGCCAGGTTGGTTACCCGATTATTTAGGAGGGACACAACCCATACCTGATCCGGTAAAAAAACATCCGGTTAAATACAATGCGGATACAAATACATACTTTAAAGTTTATGTTGTTTTACAATACTTTATTATGTTGGGTGGAGCCAGTTTGTACATGGTTCACTTTAAAGAAATAACCCTGTTTTATAAAATTGTTTTTTTTCTTCTATTGCTTATTACCATGCTTATTACCGGTGCCATTTTTGAAAACAAACGCTGGGTGGTTTATGCTGAATATTTGCGACTTATACTGGTCATGATATGCCTAAATACGTTCTATTATTTCTGGCATTTAAGCTGGTTCAACTTTACAATTATTGTTTCCTCGATTGCTTTTGGAGCCTGTGTAATTTTCTTCACGTATTCTTATTTCACACGAAAAAAGGAAGGGGCATTGCAATAAATAGCTGAGTAATAATGTGCTTAGTATAACTTGCTAAGTGCTTATCTTTTATCCACAGCACACAATAAAATAATTCGCGTTTGCAAATGCGAAAAAATTGCATATTCGCGTTCTTATTATAACCAAACATCAAACAACATGCAAAAACTATTGTTAGCTACTTTGCTTCTTGGCCTCGCTTATACGGGGTTCAGCGCAGAAAGTCAGGGCGTTCTCGATTTCAGAAATATCTTTTGGGGAACACCTAAAGACTCTGTTTGGCGAGATGGGAAAAAACTCAATTTTGAGAAAGACAGGAATTCGCTTATAAAAAATGCATACACACTCACCAATGATGATTTGATGCTGGGTGCTGTAAAATTAGATAAGGTTCTCTATATTTTTAATGATGAAAATCGTTTCTATAAGGTATTCCTTCAAGGCAGTTTGGAGCAACTTGAACAAATGAAATTTATTCTTACTTACAAGTTTGGAGATTTTCGTAATGAAAGTTATGTAGATGACAGCCACATTATGCAGTGGTTAGTAAAGGATGTAACTTTTACTTTAAAGGAAATAACTAAGGCTCGCTTTGAATTAACTATAGAAAGTAGCTGGCAGGCAAACGAAGATTATAAAAAGAACACAAGTGTTGACGATTTTTAAACTGACACTTTAGTTTACAAACAAAAATCCCTGCGTTTATCGCGGGGATTTTTGTTTGTATCATATTTCAGCTTTCATTGCACAATAACTTTCTATAACACCTATATCATTCTCTAAATTTTATTTTTGCGCCTCAATTAAAAATGAATGGATAATAACGAAGAAAAACTTCCTCCTTTCTCAGCCAGAAAACAAGCCTCGTCTAATCCTTATGCCCCTTTTATTTATGCACTAATACTCTCATTTGGGGTTATACTAGGCTTTATTGTAAACTCGATTACAGCCGGTAAGCAGACCATGCTTAACCGTAGTTACGATAAAATTGAAGACATCTTAAATTACGTTGACCAGAAATATGTGGACACTATCAACCGCTCGCAGTTAATGGATAAAACCATTGATAAAATGCTATCAAACCTAGATCCGCATTCAGTTTATATTCCTGCAACCGATGTGAGTGAAATGAACGAAGGCCTCGAAGGAAATTTTGAGGGAATAGGAATAGAATTCTTTATTGTGCAGGATACGATTACTGTAGTTACGGCTATTTCCGGTGGACCTTCAGAACTGGTGGGTATTAAAGCCGGGGACCGAATTATTAAGATTAATGACAGTATTGTAGCAGGAATTAAAATTAAGGATACTGAAGTAAAGCATCGTTTACGCGGTCCCAAGGGAACCGAAGTAAAAGTTTCTGTTTTGCGCACAGGTAGTAAAAACCTGATTGACTTTGATATTTCGCGCGATAAAATTCCGCTCTATAGTATCGATGC
>CAIYOV010000299.1 GCA_903927935.1 uncultured Bacteroidota bacterium
TCAATATCTCATCTATTGACTGGGAAAATAAAACCGCATATACCGGGTTGTTTATTTATGATGATAAATTTCTTGCAACAGATATTCCCGTAATGGCATCGCTTGCCATGTTGGATGTTTTCTTTCTGCTGTTCGATATTCAAAGTGTGTACGCAAAAGTAAAAGGCAATAATAAAGCAGCCCATAACTATAATTCTTCATTAGGGTTTGTACGAACTAAAAAAATCGAATTTGGTTTGGGTGATGAATATATGTTGCTAAAAGAAATTTATCTGCTCGAGACTAAGCAATTGCGCAATGCAGCAATTCACTTGAAAGGCAATAAAACTATTATTGAATTAAGCCCGCTAACCAAAATTGACGAGTGGTTAAGAAAGAGACTAAATACTATAAATAAAGCAGCGCTGAAGTACTTAGAGGTGCAAATTAACTAGGTGATTAATTCTTTACCAGCTTATCGTATTTCGTAGAATTTGACGGATCGACTCTGCGGAGCACAGTAAGTACTTTTGATTTCTCACCCATGTCGGCTCCGGAAAAAACATTTACAAGTTCATCACTTTTTGCCTGAAAAAAAATTGACAGCAAAATACAGTTCGGGTTATCGCGCGCAATTTTGTCGAGTTTGTCGAGGGCATTCATCACATTCAGACGTGCTACTGCAGGCTTATCGTAAAAATTATCCATACCTAAGAAATGGTACTCATATAAAGCCTGGCGGAATAGATCGTATTTGCTTGCTTGCAAATTATTGATGAGCCAGTACCGGTTCCGTTGCCCGTCAAAAGGTTTCCATCCTTTCGAATCCGGGGCGTTTGTTGGAACGTTATTCATGATTTGTTCCGCTTGAGTGAAATATTTTGCGCCTCCTCCTTTCGACAAACTTTCATAATCTAAACCAATAAGAGTGTAGGCATAAAACCCCAGAATAGAGGTGAGATTAGATGCATATTGATTCACATTAAAATCGAGCGGTTGGTTTTGAGCATAAGTAAGAATACAGTCCTTGTCAATAAAATTAAACATCGGTGAATTGTAAGAGCTGTTGAACACCGGACGTGATAACTGAATGGTAATACTCGCATTGTATACGTCCTGTGCGGAGGAAGCATCAATGTTAATGAACATACTGCACTCAATTCTTTCTTCAGGCGCAAACTGGTCGTTAGTCCAGCTTTTCGAATTCATAAACTCACTTAAAGCAGTTTGCATGGTCTGAAAAACGCTTGGGTCAACACCGGTTATTTTTTGTGCATTTACAGTTAGCTGACATTTTAATTCCTGTGCAGAAGTAGGAAAAGAAAACAAAACAATAATCGCCCCTAAAAGGAATTTGTAATTTCTGATTTGCAATTTGTGATTCATTTTCTGCTTATGATTTTCTGAACGTAGCTAACTATATCCTTCGCTACTTCTGTTTTTTCTTTCAAATCAAATTTAGTCACATTTCCTTCTCGGTCAATGATAGTAATTTTGTTGGTGTCGGATTGAAAGCCTGCGCCTTCATCTCGCATCGAATTCAATACAATAAAATCGAAATTCTTTTTCTCTAATTTTTCCTTTGCATTCGCTTCTTCATTATTTGTTTCTAAAGCAAA